>SFOF01000086.1 GCA_004552515.1 Clostridiales bacterium | reverse complement strand
CTGCCATCCGCCCCTACGATACCGACGGCTTCCTCACGGACCTGGCCCGTTCCCTGGCCCACCGGAACAAGTGATCCGCGTTTTTCAATGGGCGCTCCTTTCGGGGCGCCCATTTTGCCTGCCGTGCGGCGGGAAACGCAACATTTGATGCGTGAAGTGCGTCAAAGGCTGTGGCGTACCGTGAAGATGTGAACCGGCGATCCGTTATTCGAGCAGATTGGGCGCGGCGGGTCATGGCGGGAAACGGGCTGTGAGGCGCGCCGGGGATCGCGGCTGACTGCGAAAGCGCGCGGGTCGGGGGACGGCTCGAAGGCCGCGCGGGAGGAAACGGGAATTTTTGAAACGCTCTTGAGGAAGAGGAGGTAACCTTTATGAGGAAAAAGCTCTTGTCGCCGCCGGTCATGGCGGTGTGTGGGCTGGCGATTGGCGCGATTGCGCGTATGCTGGACATTTACACGCAGAATCTGGGCGAAATCTTCTCACAGATGGCGGTGTGGATACTGCTGGGCGCGCTCATCAGCGTGTATAGCCCCTCGCCGAAGCGCGCGGCGGTCAACGTGCTGCTGTTCTGTCTGGGGATGCTCGCGACCTACTACGCGGCGGCGGTGCTCACACACGGCGTGTACAGCCGCACGTTCATCATAGGCTGGACGATATTCGCGCTGTATACGCCGGTCATGGCCGCGCTGGTCTGGTATACGAAGGAGCCGGGCTGGCTGGGCAGGGCGGTCGCCGTGGGCGTGGTGGCCGTGTCGGTGCTCTCGAGCCTCGTGCTGTTCGATGGCTTTCGGATATACGACGCGCTGATCGACGGCGCGCTGATTTACCTGCTGTTTTTCAGGAAGATTCGGCGCGGCGCGGCGATTTAACATGGCGCGCGCTCATCATGGGCGGCGGCGATCTCGTCTAATGATAGAACGGGGCCGAGGGGAACGCGGACTTGGCCGGAAGATTGGGAGGACGGCGCTGTGAGGATGATGAAAAGACTGCTGCGCGCGGCGGGACTGCTGGGGCTGGCCGCGGCGCTCTGGCTGGCGATGCTGTGGCTGTTGTCGTGGGAACATGGCATGACTGCGGAGGACGCCGCGCCGCTCACGGCGCTTTATCTGTGCGCCTGGGGCATGGCGCTCGCGTTCCGGCGGCAGGGGCGCTCGAGGCGACGCGGCGCGCGGATCGCGTGGGGACTGGCGGGCACGGCGCTGAGCGTCGTTCTCTGGCTGGGGCTGACGCTGGCGCTGGGCGCGGCGGGCGTGCTCGACGAGAAAAGCGCGCTGCTGTTCAGCGGGCTGTTTTGGGCGGCGTGGGGCGCATTTTTTGTGATCCGGCGCACCGTGCGGCTGCGGCGGGCTGACAGCGGCGATGCGGTTGCACGGCGGACTGCCGCTTGCGGCGCGGACGAGGGGAGCAGCGCCGGACGGTCTGCGCAGAGCGGGACGCGGGGAGAATCCCCCGCCCATGGGAGCGGCGCGGTTGACGCTGTGCGGCGGGAGGGCGCGTGTTCGGCGGGCGATGAGACGCGGCTTGACGAAGCGCGGCCGGCTGCGGCGGACGGCGAAGGCGCGCGCGGACAGTCCTCGGATTTCTCCGGCATGGGGCGTTCGGCGGGTGTGAGACGCGTTCGGCACATGGGCGGCGCGCGCAGGGTTCGGCGCACGGCGGCGTGCTGCGCGGCGGGCGCGCTGCTGATCGCGGCGTTGGCGGCGGGCGGGCGCTATGTGGCGCGGCCTGTCGAAATCCCCGAGGCGCTTGAGGCGTTCGCGGAGAAGTATCCCGAGGCGGCGGACTTTGTAAACGACTATCCCGCGCATTACCGCGATCACCCCTCGAAGGACGTGTCCGGCGAGGTGAAGAAGGGCGTCGTGCCGCTGTTCATCCAGTGGGATGAGCGATGGGGCTATGAGGACTACGGCGGCAACTATCTCGCGGTCAACGGCTGCGGGCCGACGTGCCTGTCGATGGTGGTGTGCGGCCTGACCGGCGAGACGGACGCGAATCCCTACGCCGTGGCCTGCTATTCAGAGGAGCAGGGCTATTACACGCCCGGCTCGGGCACGTCGTGGGCGCTGATGACGCGGGGCGCGGCGCATTATGGGCTGGACGCGGCGCGCGTTGACGTGTCGGCGGACGCGATCACCGGCGCGCTGGCGCAGGGGCGCGTGATCATCGCCTCGATGAAGCCGGGCGACTTCACCTACACCGGCCATTTCATCGTGCTGACCGGCCTTGACGGCGACGGCCGCGTGCGCGTGAACGACTCCAACAGCCGAATAAACAGCGCAAAGAGCTGGGACGCGCAGACTCTGGTCGACCAGATGAAGGGCGCGTGGAGCTATTCGTACAATGAATGACGCGGGCGCGATGACGCGGGCACGGCGAACACAGCAAACCGGCACGCCGCAGGGCATTGCGGCAAGCAAACGCGCGGCTTGTCCGTCGCGCGGCGGCAATGCGCAAATGATGTAAATTCTGTATGGAAATGGAACAAACGGCGCGGCGAGCGCGACTAAGAAACATATGGTGGGGAGGCACGCCGCTTCCGGCTGAAGGGCCGAGGCGGGGCGTTTTCCCTTCGGGAATGACTGAACGACATGAAAAAACGAGGTGAGCGATATGAAACTGGCCGAAGCGCTTCAGGAGCGCGCGGATCTGAACCGGCGCGTCGAGCAGCTGCGCGCGCGTTTGTCCAACAACGTGGTCATGCAGGAGGGCGTAAAGCCCGTGGAGCCGCCCGATGCGCTGCTGAACGAAATGGACGCGCTGTTGAACCGGCTGGAGGCGCTGATCATTGCGATCAACCGCACGAACATGGCGGCGATCGTGGACGGCGCGCCGCTGTCCGACGCGCTGGCGCGGCGCGATGTGCTGAAGATGCGCATCAGCATCCTGCGGGACGCGGTGAGTCAGGCCAGCCGCCTTGCCCAGCGCTCGCGCGGCGACGAAATCCGTCAGCTGCCCGCCGTGGACGTGCGCGCGCTGCAAAGGCAGGTCGACGATCTGAGCCGCGATTTCCGGCTGCTGGACAACCGCATCCAGGCCGCGAACTGGGCGACCGAGCTGATCGAGCGCTGAACGGGAGAGCGGCGGTAGCGGCGCGGGCGAACGTCAACCCTCCGGCCGCGGGGCAATGCGGCCACTCAGATTGGCAGCGGGACGAGGCCTGTCAGGAGGTTCGATTCCTCCATTCATCGTCATCCTCAGCACCGTAACAGGCGCACTGTTATTGGGCACTGTCACCACCGGACGTTGACGCGCCGCGAGGGCGGGTCAGGGGCAGCCGCTCTTCTCCTTTCATAAAGCGAACGACCCGCACGGCTATGCGTCGCGCGGGTCGTTCGCTGTCTGGGGGGATGGCCAGGCGCGCTCAGACGACCGGCTTGCACGGCTTGAGCCGCAGGCGCGTGTGCGAATAAATCCCCGGATTCCGCACGGGAAAAGGGCGGCAGCCGAAGTTTGCCGGGAGAAGGAACGCCGTCTGCGCGGTTCGAGCCGCTGGCGAATTTCCGGCTTGCGGTGCGGTGAGGGCGAAAACGACTGCGGCTCCGCGCACGAAAAAAAACGAGCGCCTGACGACAGACGCTCGCTAAAATGCGGGGGATTACAGATCGAACACGCCCATGATGACGATGCCGATAACGACCAGCGCGATCATGAGATAGTGCTTCCAGGAGAGCTTTTCCTTCAGGAACAGGCGGCTCCAGAGCACGCTGGCGGCGCAGTAGGCGCTGATGATCGGCGCGGACATGGCCAGATGCTCGGTGTCGGCGATGGCGTAGATATAGGCGAACTGACCGGCGGTCTCGCAGATCGCGCCCAGGAACTTCGGCGCTTCCATGCGAGGCACGAGGCGATCCTTGCGGATGATCACGACATAGATGAACGAAAGCACCGCGGCGGCGAGGAATGTCAGCTCATAGGCGCAGTTGGCACTGGCTTCGTTGAGCGTCTCCAGCACGCGGTTGTCGGCGAAGGTGCCGGCCGCGTCGAGCAGGCAGTAGGCCACGGGCAGCGCCAGCGCGAGGAAGCTCTTGGCGTATTTGCGGTTGCCCTGCTCCTGACGGGCGGCGCGCAGCGCGGGGTCCTCGGTTGCGTCCACAACGCCCAGGCCGATCGCGCCGACGCACACGAGTATGATCGCGCCGATGGCCAGCGGGGAATAGTCCTCGCCGCCCAGGAAGATGAGCGTCATCAGCGCCACCAGCGCGCCGGAGGAATTGCAGATGGGCGAGGACACCGACAGCTCGATGTACCTCAGGCCCATATAGCCCAGCGTCATGGAGCCGATATAGAGCAGCGACACGGGCAGATAGGTGAGTATGATCGAAAAGCTGATCTCCGTGCCGCCGACAAAGATTTCATACGCGGCGTGCAGACCCATCACCGTGCCGACGGCGATGACCATTTTGAGGTGGGCGAGGTGATCGTCCTCTCCCTGACAGCCGATTTTGGAGAACAGGTCGCTTCCGCTCCAGCAGAGAAGCGCAATCAGGGCAAGCCAGAACCACATGGAATTCATCTCTCCTTATGAGTAAAATCGCCCTTTTATGATAGCGTTTGGGAGGCACGGCCTGCAAGAGAGCGCGGGTTAATCTTGATTTTTTTTTGAAACGTCACGGTGTAAAACGAACGCGGGTTTAAATCCTCGCGACGGCGCGTTTCGCGCTGCATATGCGCGGAAAATGTGGTATAATACAAACTGAGTTTGTATGCACTTGCTGCCGCCGGGTATTACACGACCTGCCCGACCATAGGTCGGAGCCGGGCAGGTCTCCGATGGTGCGGAGTCGGTCGGCTGTGCCGCTTCCGCTTGCTGCCGCGGCCGCAGTGCGGCTTCCACTTGCTGCCGCCGGGTATTACACGACCTGCCCGACCATAGGTCGGAGCCGGGCAGGTCTCCGACGGTGCGGAGCGGTTTTGCTTTATGGGATAGCGAACAGTGCGCCGGCGCGGCGTTTGTGCCTGCCGGATATAGCCCCGGCACAGGCGTAAGTGCGCGCGGGGGAACGGCGGGGGAAAATTCGGAATTATAATAACAATGCGCGGGCAGGGACGGCCTGCCGCCGGAGGAGGGAGCAGGGCGATGTTTGAATTAAGCAGCCGGTTTGAGCCGCAGGGGGATCAGCCGCAGGCCATAGAGAAGCTGGCGCAGGGCATCAAGGACGGGCTGCGCGATCAGGTGCTGCTGGGCGTGACCGGCTCGGGCAAGACGTTCACAATGGCCAACATCATCCGCGCGGCACAGCGGCCGGCGCTGATCATCGCGCACAACAAGACGCTGGCGGCGCAGCTGGCCGGCGAGTTCCGCGAGTTCTTCCCGGACAGCGCGGTGGGCTATTTCGTCAGCTATTACGACTACTATCAGCCCGAGGCCTATATCCCCTCGACCGACACGTTCATCGAGAAGGACTCGGCGGTCAACGACGAGATCGACAGGATGCGCCACAGCGCCACGGCCTGGCTGAGCGAGCGCCGCGACGTGATCATCGTGGCCTCGGTAAGCTGCATATACGGCCTGGGCGACCCCGCCGAATACGAGGGGCTGTCCATATCGCTGCGCGAGGGCGAGGAATGCGACCACGACGCGCTGCTCGCGCGGCTGGCCGACATACAGTACGACCGCAACGACTTCGAGTTCAAGCGCTCGACGTTCCGCGTGCGCGGCGACGTTGTGGAGATCATACCGGCCAACTCGGAAAAGACCGCCGTGCGCGTGGAGTTTTTCGGCGACGAGATCGAGCGCATATCGGAGGTGGACGCGGTGACCGGGCGCGTTCTGCGCCACTTAAAGCACGCCATGATCTATCCCGCATCGCACTACGCGACATCGCGCGAGAAGCTCGAGCACAGCATAGAGATGATCGAACATGATCTCGAGGAGCGGCTTGAGCTCTTCCGCGAGAGCGGGCGCCTGCTCGAGGCGCAGCGGCTGGAGCAGCGCACCCACTACGACATCGAAATGCTGCGCGAGATCGGCTACTGCACCGGCATCGAGAACTACTCGCGCTATTTCGACGGCCGCCAGCCGGGCGAGCCGCCGTTCACGCTGATGGACTACTTCCCGGACGACTTCATCGTGTTCATCGACGAGGCGCACGTCACCGTGCCGCAGATCCGCGCCATGTACAACGGCGACTACGCCCGCAAACGCACGCTGGTGGACTACGGCTTCCGCCTGCCCTCGGCGTTCGACAACAGGCCGCTCAAATTCAACGAGTTTGAGGAACGCGTTAAGCAGGTGATCTACGTCTCCGCCACGCCCGGCCCCTATGAGATGCAGCGCGCAAAGCAGGTGGTGGAGCAGATCATCCGCCCCACCGGCCTGATCGATCCGGAGATCATCGTGCGCCCCGCGACCGGGCAGGTGGACGATCTCCTGGGCGAGCTGCGTCAGGCCGCGAAGAAGGGTCAGCGCGTGCTGGTGACCACGCTCACAAAGCGCATGGCCGAGAGCCTGACCGACTATCTGCGCGAGATGGGGATACGCGTGGAATATCTCCATTCGGACGTGGACACGCTGGAGCGCATACGGCTTCTGCGCAGCCTGCGGCTGGGCGAATACGACGTGCTGGTGGGCATCAATCTGCTGCGCGAGGGGCTCGATCTGCCCGAGGTCGGCCTTGTGGCGATCCTCGACGCGGACAAGGAGGGCTTCCTCCGCTCAGAAACCAGCCTGATCCAGACGATTGGCCGCGCCGCGCGCAATGTGGACGGGCGCGTCATCATGTACGCCGACGCGATGACCGAATCCATGGAGAAGGCCATCGGCGAGACGAACCGCCGCCGCGCCCTCCAACAGGCATATAACGAGGAACACGGCATCGTGCCCAAATCGGTCAGCGCCGCGGTGCATGAGCTGATGGAGATCAGCCGTCCCGCCGACGAGGACGCGGCGATGGCCGCCGCCGGACTGGACGACGCGGAAACGCAGGCCACGATCGCGCGGCTGGAGGAAAGTATGCTCGAGGCCGCCGAACGGCTCGATTTCGAGAAGGCCGCCGCGCTGCGCGATCAGCTGCTCGCGCTCAAGGGCGAAGCGCCGCGCGCCGACGGCGAAAAATCGCGCCGCAGCCGCCGCAAGCAGCGGGGAAAGCGGTAAAGCACGGTTGGCGCTGATCTTGCAAAAAACGCGCGGCCATGCGGCCGATGCGGCGCACAGTTAAAGAAAACGGGCGGCGAGGGGCCGCATAACGGAGACAGAGCATGAACAGTCAAATCATCATTCGGGGCGCGCGCGTCCACAATCTCAAAAACGTCGATCTGGTCATACCGCGCGACAAGCTGACCGTCGTCACCGGCCTGTCCGGCTCGGGCAAGAGCTCGCTGGCGTTCGACACGCTCTACGCCGAAGGACAGCGGCGCTATGTGGAGTCGCTCTCGTCGTACGCGCGGCAGTTTCTGGGGCAGATGGACAAGCCGGACGTGGACTCCATCGAGGGCCTCAGCCCCGCGATCTCGATCGACCAGAAAACGACCTCCCGCAATCCGCGCTCGACGGTGGGCACGGTGACGGAAATTCACGACTATCTGCGCCTGCTCTATGCGCGCGCCGGCACGCCGCACTGCCCCGTCTGCGGGCGCGAGATCAGCCGTCAGACGGTCGATCAGATCGTCGATCAGGTGCTGGCGCTGCCCGAGCGCACGCGCGTCATGGTCATGGCGCCGGTGGTGCGCGGCCGCAAGGGCGAGTATGTCAAGCTGATCGAGGACATGGGGCGGCAGGGCTTCGTGCGCGTGCGCGTGGACGGCAGCATCTATGAAATCGGCGAGGAAATCGCGCTCGACAAGAACAAAAAGCACACCATCGACGTGGTGGTCGACCGGCTGATCGTGCGCGGCGACATCCAGCAGCGTTTGACCGATTCGCTCGAGACGGCGCTGCGGTTGGCCGGCGGGCTGGCGATCGTCGCGCCCATGGACGGAGAGGATATGCTGTTTTCGCAGAACTACGCCTGTCCGGACTGCGGCGTGAGCCTTGAGGAGCTGTCGCCGCGGATGTTTTCGTTCAACAATCCCTACGGGGCGTGCCCGACCTGCACGGGCCTGGGCGTGGTCGTGGGCGTGGATCCCGACACGGTGATTCCCGACCGCACGAAATCGTTCAGCGACGGCGCGCTGTCGGTGAGCGGCTGGCGCTCGGGCGACAACGGCAGCGGCATGGCGCGCGCGTATCTGACCGCCCTGTCGAAGGAATACGGCTTTTCGCT
>SFOF01000085.1 GCA_004552515.1 Clostridiales bacterium | reverse complement strand
TATGCGTGTTCCCGCCGCTGTGGGTCATGATTTCCAGCCTGAAGGACATAAAGGAGTTTTTGAGCATTCCGCCGACCATCATTCCGCGCTCCTTCCATCCCGAAAAACTGATTGAGACGTGGAACATGATGAATTTTACATCATCCTATCTCAATACGCTCTGGGTGGCGATTGGCTCGGTCGTCTGCGCGATCGTGTTCAATGGGCTGATGGGCTATGTGCTCTCCAGACTCAAGCCGGCCGGCACGGTGCTGGTGTTCTCGCTGATGCTCTGGACGATGATGCTGCCCAATACGGTGGGGCTTGTGCCGCTCTACAAGCACATCATCAACGTCAAGCTGCTCAACTCGTTTATACCGCTCTGGCTGATGCGCGGCGCGAGCGCCTATTATGTGATTGTGTTCAAGAGCTTCTTTGACAGCATCTCAAAGGAATATATCGAGGCGGCGCGCATAGACGGATGCACGGATCTGATGATCTTTTTCCGCATCGTCGTGCCGCTGAGCAAGCCGGTCATTATGGTGATCACGCTCTTTACGCTCAACGGCGTCTGGTCTGATTTCCTCTGGCCCTATCTCACGCTGACCGACAAGAATCTCTTTACCGTCATGGTCAAGCTCTATCGCATGGGCACGAACTACAGCATCGACAAGAAGATGATCGCCATGACCTTCGCGATCATTCCGCCGATTATCCTCTTTGCGATATTCCAGAAGCACATCATGACAGGCTTTTCGCTGGGCGGCATCAAGGGCTGATTTTCGCCGCGGCGGTTCCCCGCATGAAGCGCATATTTGAAAGAAGAAAAGCCGGAAAGCGCGTTTTTTGCGCTCTCCGGCTTCTTTTTATATGTGCGTGATTTATCGCGTGGTGTAGTTGGGGGCTTCCTTGGTGATGGAGATGTCGTGCGGATGGCTCTCGAGCAGGCCGGCGTTGGTGATGCGGATGAACTCGGCCTTTTCGTGCAGCTCCTTAATGGTATGCGCGCCGCAGTAGCCCATGCCGGACCTGAGGCCGCCCATCAGCTGGAACACGGTGTCGGACAGCGTTCCCTTGTAGGGCACGCGGCCCTCCACGCCCTCGGGCACCAGCTTCTTCGCGCCCTCCTGGAAATAGCGGTCCTTGCTGCCCTTCTCCATGGCGGCGAGGGAGCCCATGCCGCGATAGACCTTGAAGGAGCGGCCCTGATAGATTTCGATCTCGCCGGGGCTTTCCTGAACGCCGGCCAGGAGGCTTCCGACCATGACGGCGGCGGCACCCGCGCCGATGGCCTTGGTCAGATCGCCGGAATACTTGATGCCGCCGTCGGCAATGATGGCGCGGCCATACTTTTCAGCGGCCTCGGCGCAATCGCAGATGGCGGTGAACTGGGGCACGCCAATGCCGGAAACCACGCGCGTGGTGCAGATGGAGCCGGGGCCGATGCCGACCTTGACCACATCCGCGCCCGCCTCGAACAGATCGGCCGTGGCGGCGGCGGTGGCGACGTTGCCCGCGATGATGGGCAGATTCGGGAAGGCGTTCTTGACCATGCGCACGCTGTCGATGACGCCGGCAGAGTGGCCGTGGGCGGTGTCCAGCGTGATGATATCGACCTTGGCGTCCACCAGCGCCGCGACGCGCTCGAGGGTGTCCTTGGTCACGCCGACAGCCGCGCCGCACAGCAGACGGCCGTTCTTGTCCTTGGCGGCGTCGGGATACTTGATGCTCTTTTCAATATCCTTGATGGTGATCAGCCCGCGCAGCATGAAGTTTTCGTCCACCAGCGGGAGCTTTTCGATCCGGTGCCTGGCCAGGATGGACTTGGCCTCCTCCAGCGTGGTGCCCACGGGCGCGGTGACCAGATTTTCGCTGGTCATGACGTTGGAGATGGGCTGATTGAAATCGGTGATGAAGCGCAGATCGCGGTTGGTGAGGATGCCCACCAGGCGGCCGGTGCGGGTGATCGGCACGCCGGAGATACGATAGCGGGCCATCAGCTCGAGCGCGTCGGACACGAGATTTTCGGGCGAAAGGAAGAAAGGATCGGTGATGACGCCGCTCTCGCTGCGCTTGACCTGATCGACCTGCGCGGCCTGCTCGGCAATGGTCATGTTCTTGTGGATGATGCCCAGGCCGCCCTCGCGGGCCAGCGCGATGGCCATGCGCGAATCGGTGACGGTGTCCATGGCGGCGCTCATCAGCGGAATATTGAGATGAATGTCGGGCGTGAGCGCGGTATCGAGCTTCACGTCGCGCGGAATAACGTCGCTCTTCTGAGGAATCAGCAGCACGTCGTCAAACGTCAGGCCCTCGCGGATTTTTCCCATCATGAATCGTATCCCCCTTCTTATATATCCATGTCGTCGGTGTATAAGTGCTATTATAGCATCTTCCCCCCGCAAGTCAACAAAATTCGAGGGAGAGAAACGTAAATATTGCGCGTAAGCTGTCACGGGCCGCCGGCAAACGGAGCCGGCTCATGCAAAATTGCGCGCGCGGCCGCATATCTATCGAAGCGATGGGGGCTTTCGCCCCGGGAGGAGGATCATCATGTCGATTGAGTGCGTCAAAAAGACCGTCGAGGTGGAAAGACTGGTGGGAAGCGCCGTGTTCCAGCTGCCCGTGCAGGCGGAGGCCCCCGTGCCGGGCGCGGGAAGGGAATCGGTCGAGATCGCCATGGAGGACGCGTTCGCCGCCGTCAAGGACGTCGAGGCGCAGTCCGGCCGCGTGCTGGTAAGCGGTCAGGTGCAGTGTCAGGCCGCCTATCGTCTGGGCGAGGAGAACAGCCCGCGCGCCCTGACGGCGAGAGCGTCGTTCGAGCAGGCGGTGGATATTGAGGGCGTGGAGCCGGGTATGGCCGTGCGGGCGCGCGCGTCCACCGATCATGTCGAGGCGGCCTACGACAACGGCCATATGGTGTTCCGCGTCGCCGTGACGGTCAGCGTGCGGGTGCGCAGCCTCACGCCGGTGGAGGCCGTGACCGGCTTTGAGGGCGACACGCCGGTCGAAACGCGGCTCCAGCGCGTCGAAACGGGCAAAACCAGCGCCGAAAACAGCGAGACAGTGACGCTGAGCGACAGCGTGGCGCTCCCCACGGCGCTGCACGCGCGCGTCGTGCTCATGCAGTGGGCCTCGCCCCGCGTGGAGAGCGTCGAGCGCGATCTGGGCGGCGTGCGGCTGAGCGGCGGCGTGCAGATTGAATCGCTCGTGGCCAGCAGCGTGGCCGGTCGTCCCGTGGCGCTGGTGCGCTACCGGCTGCCGTTCGAGGCGCTGGTCGGTATGCCCGACTGGGTGGAGGGCGAGGCGGAGGCGCTGGCCGACGTGAGCGCGCTCTCGGTCGAGGTCGAGGAGGGCGAGCAGGACGGCGAGGCCGCGCTCAAGATGCAGTGTGAGCTGCTGCTCACCGTGCGCATGAACGCGGGAACGGCGCTGGATGTGGTGTCCGACGCATACATCGCGGGCGATGGCACGCTTTCGCTCGAGCGGGAAGAAATGGCTCTGTGCGGCGCGGCGGAGACGGTTCAGGCAAGCGTTCCCTTCCGCGGTACGCTGCTGCTGGATGAAAACGCCCCCGGCGCGGGGACGGCGCTGGCCGCGCGCGTGCGCCCCGTCGTGAGCGAGATCACCGACGAACAGGACGGCGCGCACATTCGTGGCCTCCTGGAGGCCACGGCGCTCTATATGCCCTCGGGCAGCGAGCGGCTCAGCGGCGCGCGGGGCGAATTGCCCTTTGATATAAAGCTCGGCAGGCCGCTGGGCGACGACGCGGACGTGCGCATCGACGCCTCCGACGCAGAAGCCGCCGCGCTGATGAGCGACCGCATGGAGCTTAAATGCACGCTCACGGTGAGCGGCGCGGCCTGGCACAGCGAGGAAGCCGTGCTGACCACCGGCGCGCAGGCGGGGGAGGATGATCCCCGAAGGCGCGGCGTGGGGCTTTACTGGCCGGAGAAGGGCGAGGGGCTGTGGGAGATCGGCAGGCGATACCGCGTGGCGCAGGAAACGCTCAAAACGCTCAATCCGGCGCCCGAGGGCGGAAAAACGCCGCGCGCCGTGCTTGTGCGCGTATAAGAATCCCCGATTGTTCGGAAAAAATGAATGGAACGGCAGGGTATGGCTGGAAATAGACGCAAAAATCTCGTAAAACGCCGTCGAAAATGAATTTTTTACATACTTGATATTGCAAAGGAGGACATTGTGTGGTATCTTAATTCACAAACACCGAGTATAAAATCGGTGGTCTGAAAAAGGAGGTTACACCTATGAAGAAGAAGATTGCTGCGCTGCTCATGAGCATACTGCTCATTCTGTCGGCCGTCCCGGTCTTCGCAGAGGGCGCTGATTCCGTCTACAAGACGCTCTACAGCGGCGAAATCGGCTCTCTCAACTATCTGACCACGGCGACCGCCAACGAATTTTCCGTGTCGGCCAACATCGTCGACACACTGGTTGAGCACGACGTCTACGGCCAGATCGTGCCCTGCTTGGCCGAGAAATGGGAGCAGAGCAAGGACGGCCTGACGTGGACGTTCCATCTGCGCGACGGCATTACCTGGGTAACTGCCGGCGGCGAGTACTACGCCGATGTGACGGCTGAGGACTTTGTGACCTCCGCCAAGTACATCCTCAACGCGCAGAACGCGTCGGCCACGGCATGGATACTGACCGACTACATCGCGGGCGCCGAGGAGTACTTCGAAAGCACCTCCACCCCCGAGGAGGGCGAGGAAACGCCCGAACCCTTCGACTGGGAGAATGTGGGCGTGAAGGCCATCGATGAGAAGACCATCGCCTATACCACCACTGATCCCTGCCCCTATTTCCTCTCCATGCTCGACTATGTCTGCTATATGCCCGTGAACGCCAAGTTCCTGGAGGAGAAGGGCGATCAGTTCGGCCTGGCCACCAGCAACGACACTGTGCTTTACTGCGGCGCGTATATCCTCAGTGAATTCAAGCCCCAGGAGAAGCGCGTGTTCACCAAGAACGAGAGCTACTGGGACGCCGAGCACGTCTATCTGACCAAGCTGGAGCAGACCTATAATAAGGAAGCTTCTACGCTGTCTCCCGAGCTGTATCTGCGCGGCGAGATCGACTCTGCGGACATTACGTCCACCATCGCGGCCGAGTGGCTCGCCGACGAAAAGACGGCCGATCTCATTCACCCCGTCCGTCAGGTGGGTCAGTATTCCTATTTCTTCTGCTTCAACTTTGATCCCCAGTTCGACGCGGCCTATGAGCCGGAAAACTGGAAGATCGCCGTCAACAACGAGAACTTCCGCCAGTCCATCATGGCCGGCCTTGACCGCGTGAAGGCCAAGACCGTCATCGAGCCGGACAATCCCGAGGATCTGATCTGGGATACCGTCACGCCGGCCGACATCGTGGTCTACGACGGCAAGGATTACACCGAAATGGGCGATCTGGCCGATGTGAAGGTCGAGTTCAACGAGGAGAAGGCCAAGGAATACCGCGACGCGGCCATCGCCGAGCTGACCGCTGCCGGCGCGACGCTGCCGGTCAAGGTGCTCATGTGCTACAACCCCTCCGATTCCTCCTGGGCTGAGGAGTGCCAGGTCATTGAGCAGCAGCTCGAGGGTCTGCTGGGCAGCGATTACATCGACATCATCGTCGAGCCCGGCCCGTCCTCCGGCTTCCTCAAGGAGATCCGCCGCTCCGGCAAGTACGCCTTCATGAAGTGCAACTGGGGTCTGGATTTCGCCGACCCGATCAACACCTGCGAGCCCTTCCGCCGCACCGACAACTACGGCTTCCTGGTCAAGGCGACTCAGGAAAGCCTGTATGACGACAACGGCGAAATGACCTACTACAACCTCACCGACGCGGCCCGCGAGATGTCCGGCTCCGACATGGAGGCGCGCTATCTGGCCTATGCCAAGGCCGAGGCCTATCTGATCAATCACGCGCTGACCATTCCCTACGGCTCCAACACCGGCGGCTACACGGCCTCCCGCCTGAATCCGTTCGAGGGTCAGTTTGCGGCGACCGGCCTGGCCACCTGCCGCTACAAGGGCCAGCATCTGCTGGAGAAGCCCATGAGCACCGACGAATACTACGATGCTTATGACGAGTGGCTCGAGAAGCGCGCCGAACTGGCCGCCAAGTGATCGGATAATCCGCCAACTTCACGTCAAATCAACTTATTCTTTCGCGGGGGCGGTTGTTCGCCGTCCCCGCGATCGCCTATAATACTTGTATACAATTATGCAGCCTGATCGACGTCGGCCGCCCGTGCGGAAGAAAAGCCGCCCGGCCGCCCGACGCCGGCTGAAGAAAAAAACGTCCCGGAAGGTTGTGAGGACAAGGTGCTCAAGTATTCGCTCAAACGGCTGGCCTCCTCTGTGATCACGCTGTGCATCATCATCGTGGTCGTATTCGTGCTGCTGCGGCAGATGCCCATCGAGGGCTATTTTGACAATTTCGACAAGCTGGACGAAACGCAGGTTAACGCCAAGCTGGCGCAGCTGGGGCTGACGCAGCCCATTCACGTTCAGCTGAAGAACTTCTTCGTCAAGCTGCTGCACGGCGATCTGGGCACATCCTCGCGCTACAGCGCGGGCACGCCCATCACGGCCATCATCGCGCAGAAGGCGCCCATTTCCATATATATGGGTCTGATGAGCATGGCGCTTTCGCTGCTCATGGGCGTGCCGCTGGGCGCGGCCATGGCGCGCAGCCGCAGTGGCTTCTGGGACAAATTCGGCACGGCGTTCATCGTCTTTATCAACGCGGTTCCTGCGGCTGTGTACTATATATTCATCCAGATGTACGGCACGGAGTGGCTGAACATCTCCATGCTCTTTGACCGGAACAACTGGGTCACGTGGATACTGCCGGTGTTCTCGATGTCGCTGGGCGGCGCGGCGAGCTACGCCATGTGGCTGAGGCGCTATATGGTGGACGAGATGAACAAGGACTACGTCCGTCTGGCGGTCTCAAAGGGCGTGTCGCGGCGCAAGATCATGATGAAACACGTATTCCGCAATGCGTTCGTTCCGATGATCCAGTATATCCCCGCCTCGATCCTCTACACAATCTGCGGCTCGATCTATATCGAGTCTCTGTATTCCGTGCCGGGCATGGGCGGATTGCTGGTGGACGTCATCGGCCGTCAGGATAACCCGATGGTTCAGGCGCTGGTCATGATCTATTCGTGCATAGGCATCGTGGGCCTGCTGCTGGGCGATCTGCTCATGGCGGTGATCGATCCCAGAATCAGCTTTGTCAAGAAGGAAGGTGCGCGCTGATGGCCGGCCTGTTTGAACACAAAAAGCGGCAGCTGGAGGAGCACATCACTCAGGCCGTACAGGGCACGCCTATCGACGAGACAGTCAGCGAGGACGAGCTGTTCGTCGAGGCGGTCTATGATGCGAGCGCGGCCGAGCGCGGCGGCTATTCGAACTATTCCTACTGGAGATCGACGCTCAACGCCTTTCTGCACAACAGGATGGCCGTGGCCATGCTGATCGTGCTGGCGCTGCTGCTGGCCTTTACGATCATACAGCCGCTGCTGCCCGGCCAGTATTCCCCCAACACCATCAACAACGATCCGGCCACCGGCATCCAGCTGGCCAATCAGTCGCCCGCGCTCACCACGGTCATGGCGACCGCCGAGGACGGCACGGTGCTGATCGGCAGCCGCGTGGACGACAACTGGTACCGCGTGACCAACGTGGCCGCCACGCTTAAGGCGCGCGAGAAGTTCACCGTCGTCGAGTACGGCGAGGACTGGTGCCGCATCGAATACGACGGCGGCGAGGGCTATGTTCAGAACAACTTTCAGACCAAGCTGAAGCTGCCCGACGATCCGGCCGCCGTGCCCTACGAGAGCAAATCGAGCTTCCCGCTCTCCGTTTACAGGGAGCCGGCCGATTACACCAACAACGGCTCTCCGCTCTACGCCGCCTCTTCCCATATAAAGGAGCTTGAAAACGGCGATGTGGCGACCGTGGGCGAGACCGAGCTGCGCAACATCCCCTCCGACCACGCCTTCATATTCGGTACGAACAACATTGGTCAGGATCTGTGGGCGCGCGTGTGGAGCGGCACGAGAACGTCGCTGTGGATCGGCTTTGTCGTGGCGTTCTTCGAGGCGTTCATCGGCATTGCGGTGGGCATCGCGTGGGGCTATGTCCGCGCGCTTGACCGCATCATCACTGAGATCTACAACGTGCTGGACAACATCCCCAACACGATCATACTGATTCTGATCTCGTATAT
>SFOF01000084.1 GCA_004552515.1 Clostridiales bacterium | reverse complement strand
ACAATCCCATGATCTGCATAGAGCACCTCAAGAAGGTGTATGGCAGCGGCGCTTCCGCCGTCGCGGCGCTGGACGACGTGAGCCTGACCATTCGCAAGGGCGATATTCACGGCATCATCGGCATGAGCGGCGCGGGCAAATCCACGCTGATCCGCTGCATCAACCGCCTGGACACCCCGACGGAGGGCCGCATCCTCATCGACGGGCAGGACATCCTGGCGATGAACGAGAAGAACCTGCGCGCCATGCGCAAGCGCGTGAGCATGATCTTCCAGCAGTTCAACCTGCTGATGCAAAAGACCGTTGCGCGCAATGTCCGCTATCCGCTGGAGATCGCCGGCGTGCCCAAGGCCAAGGCCAACAAGCGCGTCGAGGAGCTGCTGGAGATCGTCGGGCTGTCCCACAAGGCGAACGCCTATCCGGCGCAGCTGTCCGGCGGCCAGAAGCAGCGTGTGGCCATTGCCCGGGCGCTGGCCTCCGATCCCGAGGTGCTTTTGTGCGACGAGGCCACCAGCGCGCTCGACCCGATGACCACGCAGTCGATCCTCTCGCTGCTTCAGGACATCAACCGCCGGCTGGGCATCACCGTGGTGGTCATAACGCACGAAATGGCGGTCATTCGCCAGATCTGCAACCGCGTGACCATCATCGACGGCGGCAAGATCGTCGAGGAGGGCGATGTGGACGAGGTGTTCACGCACACGCGCAGCGCCGCCGGCCGCCGCCTGTTCGGCATCGTGGACGAGGAGGACGACAGCGGCGAATACAAAGAGGCCATCCGGCTGGTGTTCGACGGCGAATCGGTTGACGAGCCGATCCTTTCCAACTTCATTCTCAAAACCGGCATGGCGGTCAATATACTCTCCGCCGACGTCAAGCAGATTTCCGGCAAGCGCTACGGCCAGATGATGCTGGAAATGCCCGCCTCCTATGAGGATCGCAGCAAGCTGATCACCACGCTGCGCGATATGGGGCTGACGGCTGAGGAGGTGCATCTGTAATGACGGCTGAAAAAGTCTGGGCGCTCGTTCAGCAGGGCTTCGTCGATACGCTGTACATGACCATTCCGGCCACGATACTGGCCTATCTGGTGGGCCTGCCGCTGGGCGTGCTTCTGGTCATCACCCGCAAGGGCGGCATCAGGCCGATGCCGACGTTCAACAAGGTGCTGGACGTCGTGATCAACTTCCTGCGCTCCGTGCCGTTCATCATACTGCTGGTCATGCTCTTCCCCGTCACGCGCGTGGTCATGGGCACGTCGGTCGGCACGCGGTCGATCATCTTTCCGCTGTTCGTGAGCGCGTTCCCGTTCGTGGCGCGCATGGTCGAATCCTCGCTCAACGAGGTGGACGCGGGCCTGATCGAGGCGGCGCAGTCCATGGGCAGCACCACGATGCAGATCATCCGCAAGGTGCTCCTCCCCGAAGCGCTGCCCTCGCTGATCAGCGGCGCGGCCATCTGCGTGACCACCATACTGGCCTACACGGCCATGGCGGGCGCGGCCGGCGGCGACGGTCTGGGCAAGATCGCCATCACCTACGGCCTCAATCGCCGCGAATACGGCGTGATGTACGCCGCGTCCATCGCGCTGGTCGTGCTGGTGCAGGTGTTCCAGCTGATCGGCAATGTTCTCACCAAGGCGCTGGATCACCGCCATCGCTGAAATTCTTAGCGTGTTCTCGTTGCGCGTGGGGGCCTACGTTCCATTCGCCATGAAGCTCTCGCCGCTTATCATATATTCCTTATTTTATTGAAGGAGGTTGTCCCCATGAAGAAACTCGTTTCCCTGCTGCTTGCCGCTCTGCTCGTGCTCTCCGTCGCCAGCTGCGCTCTGGCCGAGGAGAAAAAGACCATTGTGATCGGCGCCACGCCCTCCCCGCATCAGGAGGTGCTGGAGCTGATTCAGGACGACATGGCCGCTCTGGGTTATAAGCTTGAGATTGTTACCTTTACCGAGTATCCGCTGCCCAACCCGGCTCTGGCCGACAAGCAGCTGGACGCCAACTACTTCCAGCATCTGCCCTATCTGAACGCTTACAACGCCACCGTGTCCGACGACGAGAAGCTCGTTCCGGTGATCGGCGTTCACTATGAGCCCTACGGCATCTACGCCGGCAAGACCAAGACGCTGGAAGACCTGGCCGACGGCGCCGTCGTGGCCGTGACCAACGATCCCTCCAACGAGACGCGCGCGCTGCTGCTCCTGCAGGAGGCCGGCCTGATCAAGCTGCCCGAGGACGCGACCGTCGATTCCTCTCTGACCGTGCTGGACGTCGTTGAGAACCCCAAGAACCTCGACATCAAGGAAGTGGACGCGAACCTGCTGCCCACCATGCTTGAGGACGTCGACATCGCCGTCATCAACGGCAACTTCGCCCTGGACGCCGGCCTGAGCCCCGCCAAGGACGCCATATTCCTCGAGGCCGCCGATTCCGAGGCCGGCAAGACCTACACCAACTACGTCGTCGTCCGTCAGGAGGACGTGGACGCGGATTGGGTCGAGGCCCTGCGCACCTGCCTGTGCAGCCAGAAGGTGTATGCCTTCATGCTGAACAATGAAGCCTACGCCGGCGGCGTGATCCCCGCGTTCACCGTGGAGGAGAGCGCCGACAAGGCCGCAGAATAATTCCAAAGTCCCGCAAATCAAATCGCCCGGTCGCTCTATTGAGGGCGGCCGGGCTTCGGACGGTTAAAACAAGCCTGTAAACAGGCGCGTGCCGCCGGTTCCATGCGAATCGGCGGCGCGCGCTTTTTGTTATTCCTTAATCTTCACCCACTGATCCTTCCCGGCGGATTCCATCAGCGCTTCGAGGACGTACTGGAGCTTCACGCCGTCCCTGAGCTGCGGCCGCCACGGATCGTCTTTTCCATTGAGCAGATCGATGAAGGACTGCTGCTGAGGATAGCGGTATTCGTCGGGGATTTCGATCTCCTCCATCTCGGCATGGCCGCCCATGGCGATCTCCATGTGCTTGGGGTCGGTCAGATCGAAGCGGAAGCCGCCCTTTTCGCCGTAGATCTCGGCGCGGACGCGGTTCTTGTTGCCGCTGGCCGCGCGGGACACGCCGAACGTGGCCGACGCGCCGTTCTTCATCCGGGCGAAGAAATTGCACACGTCGTCGGTTGTGACCGGCACGATTTCCTCGCTGTCCAGCTTCTTGCGCTCCTTGACGATGATGTCCATCTGTGCGATCAGCCCGTCGTAATCGCCGGCGAGGAAGCGCACCGTGTCGAGGATGTGTACGGCCAGATCGCCGCTCACGCCGTAGCGCGCGATTTTCTCGTCAAAGCGCCAGTCCAATCGGCGGCCCTCCCAGTAGGCGCTGTCCTTGAGATAGCTGGCGTAAATGCTGTGGATGCGGCCGATCTTGCCCTCGTCGATCAGCTTTTTGGCATAGCGCACGGCGGGGAAGAAGCGATAGGAAAAGCAGATCTGTGATTTGATGTGCTTCTCGTCGGCGGCTCTGAGCAGCGCTTCGGTTTCCTCAATGGAAATGCCCAGCGGCTTTTCGATGTTGAAGGGCTTGCCCGCTTCCACGGCGGCCAGACCGATGGCGCAGTGGCTGTCGTTGGGCGTGCAGATGTCCACGGCGTCCACCGCGTCGCAGGCGAGCAGATCGTGATAATCTGTGAAGCGCAGAGCCTCCGGAATCTCGAATTTGTCGCCGATTTCCTTCAGGCGCGCGGGATTCACGTCGCAGATCGCGACGACATTCGCGCCCTGAGCGTTCTGATAGCCGCCCATGTGCGCGCCGACGCCGATGCCGCCCACGCCGATAATGCCGATCTGAATGGGATTGTGCATAGCGATGCCCCTCCTTATTTCGTCTCCATGGGCGTGAACTGACCGTAGACCGGCGCGCTGCCCATAGGGGCCGCCCAGGCCGCGGCGTTGCGCAGCACATGGCGGATGTTCTTGTCCTGATAGGTGGGATAGGCCTCATGGCCGGGCTGGAAGTAGAAGATTTTGCCCGCGCCGTAATGGTAGCAGCAGCCGCTGCGCAGCACCGCGCCGCCGGAGAACCAGCTGATGAACACCAGCTCGTCGGGCGTGGGGATGTTGAAATGCTCGCAGTAGGTTTCCTCGATGGGCAGCTCGAAAAACTCGGGCAGCCCCATGGCGATGGGATGGCCGGGCATGACGGTGAAGATGCGCTCGTGATCGCCGTTTTCCCACCATTTTGAGCGACATTCCGTGCCCATCAGGCGGCGGAACAGCTTTGAATAGTGCCCGGAGTGCAGCACGATCAGCCCCATGCCGTCCCGCACGCGGCGGGCGATGCGCTCAATCAGCTCGTCCGATACGTCGTTGTGCCGAACGTGGCCCCACCAGAACAGCACGTCGGTGTCGCTTAGAATCTCGTCCGGCAGACCCTGCGCGGGCTGATCGAGCGTGGCGGTGCGCACGCTGAAGCGCTTTTCTGCATCCTCGCGCAGCGCGTCCGCAATCGCGCCGTGCAGGCCGCTGGGATAGATCGCTCGGATCGCGGCTTCCTGATCGTGGACGTTTTCGTTCCAGACTGTAACGCGGATCATCGTTTGTTCCTCCCCGATTGAATTTTCCGGCTCTATTGTACGCCGCCTAAGCGCGTGCTATAATGTACGCGGGATTCATTCTTGTTGTAAATTTCGGTCAAACGGGAGGAAGCGTCATGAAAACCGTCGCGCTCAGCCGGCTGGGCTATGAGGATCTTTCGCCCACGAACATCGTCGCGCTGTCGCTGCACTGGGCGGCCGGCAACCGCACGCTCTATCGCGGCGAGGGACGGCCGGACAATATGCTGTTCTACACCGTCTCCGGCACGCGCGCCTATTCTCAGGAGGACTGCGCGCCCTTTGACGTGGGGCCGGGCGATCTCATGCTGATGCCCGCGGGCAGCCGCTACACAAGCACGGTCACCAGCGCGGGCGGCACGGACGGCTACTGCCTGCAATTCATGCTGCGCGACGAATCGGGCGCGCCCTGCCGGCTGGAGGAGCGCGTGCAGGTGCTCATGCGCGACGAGGACGGCCGTGTCCGCCAGCTGATGGACAAGCTGCTGGGCGCGTCGATGCAGCGCGGCTCGTCCCTGCGGCTCAAGGAGCTGCTCATACGCCTTTTAGAGGACCTCTGCCGTCAGCCCGCCGGGGAGGGCACGGAGCTTTATCCGGCGATACGCCATATGGAGACGCATTTGCAATCGCCTGCCGACGCCGAGGAGCTGGCGGCGCTGTGTCACATGAGCTTGAGCACGTTTGCGCGCCGTTTCCGCGCGCTGACCGGCGAGCCGCCCGCCGCGTATCATCGCCGCCTGCGCCTGGAAAAGAGCCGCGAGCTGCTCGAGAGCGGGCTGTGCAGCGTCGAGCAGGCGGCCTTTGCGCTGGGCTTTTACGACAAGGCGCACTTTAGCCGCTGCTTTCAGGCGCATTTCGGCATAAAGCCGGGCGCGGCTCGGCGGTGACGCGCTCTATTCATGGGCCAGCGGCTGTACCATGTTCCATGTCCGGCCGCCGGTCAGCCGGTCCGCGCCGCCGGTCTTCGCCGTGGTGAAGAGGTAGGTCTGTCCGTTATCGGTCAGCAGCATGGGGCGCTCGCGGCGCTGGAGCGTTATGGACGCGCCGTCCTCGTATGTCACGTCAAAGCCGTAGGCCGGCTCGGGATGCTGATCGTCCCAGTGGATTCCATCCGGCGAGCGGAACAGCACGCCGCCCTTTTTGAGGCCGGTGTACGCGCCGCCGTCGTCCTCGGCGATCATTTCATAGCCGGCGGGCGTTCTGTAGACGAACATATCCTCCACGCGGCCCCGCGGGAAGAGGTTCTCGGCCAGCACGGTATAGGGGCCGTCGAAGCGCGCCGCCCCGGCCACGGACACGCGCAGCGCGCCGTCGCGGAAATAGAGCAGCACGCTGCCGTCGTCTCGCACGATCAGCGCGGGGTTGTTCGCGTCGGGCGGCAGATCGAGCGGCTGCTCGCTGCGCGTCCATTCGCCGTCGATCGTTTTGGCGCGGGCGTAGCCTATGGCGCGGTTTTTCGCGCTGCCGTCGCTCGTGCCGATGTAGAACAGCACGTATTCGCCGTTTATCTTCATGATGAACGGGTTGTGGGTCATCGCGCCGTCCCAGTGCCGATCGCCGCGGCCGGGCAGCAGCGTTTTGACATAGCAAAAGGGCCTGTCCAGCGAGTCCGTCTCGGCCAGCACGATTTCGGAATGGGTCATATAGCCCGAGGGGAAGCCGGTTTCCTCCGGCCAGCGCGAGGCGAAGAGATAGAAGCGGCCGTTTTCGTGCAGCACGGAGCCGCACCAGACGAACCAGCCGTCCATGGAAAAGCCGCTGCCGCGCCTTGCGGGGCGCAGCCGATCGATCATGGCCATATAAAAACTTCCCTTCATAGTACAATTTTCACCGCCATTATAACAGGCTTTCTGAGCGCTGTAAAGGTAAAAAACGGGGCGGCCGATTGATTTCGACCGCCCCGATGCGCGCTGTTAAGTTCAATTTTCACGACTGCCGGGCAGCTTGCTCAGCAGATAGACGCAGAATATGATAACGCCGGTCACGATGAATATGCCGGCCATGCCCTTGAGCATATAGGGCAGCGTGTCGAGAAGAGCCTTGACGTTGAACATAAGCGATCACCTCATCCCAGCATATTGAGGATCAGGCCGCCGGCGATGACCGAGGCGATCTGACCGGAAACGTTGACGCCCACGGAGTGCATGAGCAGGAAATTCTGAGGATCCTCCTTCAGACCCATCTTGTGGACGACGCGCGCGGACATGGGGAAGGCGGAGATGCCGGCCGCGCCGATCATGGGGTTGATCTTCTTGCCCTCGGGCAGGAA
This sequence comes from Clostridiales bacterium, assembly GCA_004552515.1. GTDB lineage: Bacteria > Bacillota > Clostridia > Christensenellales > Aristaeellaceae > Firm-10. Next base: position 1,478 of record SFOF01000084.1, on the reverse strand, counting down.
CAGATTGATGAACTTGGCCACGAGCACGCCGCCCGCCGTGTCGAAAATGAAGGCGATCAGCCCCAGGCCGATGATCATCAGCGTCTGGGCGGTCAGGAAATACTCGGCCTGCATCTTGGTCGCGATGGTGAGGCCGAGGAACAGCGTCACCAGATTGGGCAGCACCTTCTGCGCGGTGTCGGAGAGCGAATCCAGCACGCCGCACTCGCGGATCAGGTTGCCGAACATCAGAAAGCCGATCAGCGCGACGCTCTGCGGCGAGACGATGCCGGTGATCATTGTGATGACGATGGGGAAGAGGATCTTCGTGCGCTTGGAAATGGACTTCTGGTGATAGTCCATGCGGATGAGCCGCTCGTTTTTCGTGGTCAGCAGGCGAATGACCGGCGGCTGGATGATGGGCACGAGCGCCATGTAGGAATAGGCCGCCACCATGATTGCGCCGATGTATTTCGAATTGAAGAAGTTGGCCACGAATATGGAGGTGGGGCCGTCCGCCGCGCCGATGATGGCGATGGAGGCCGCGTCCTTCAGGTCAAAGCCCAAAAAGGCCGCCAGGCTGAGCGTGAAGAATATGCCGAACTGCGCCGCCGCGCCGAAGATCATCAGCTTCGGGTTGGTCAGAAGCGGCGTAAAGTCGATCATTGCGCCGATGCCGACGAACAGAAGCAGCGGGAACAGCTCGTTGGCGATGCCCGCGCCGAAGAGCACGTCGATGATGCCGGCCTCCGCGCCCTGCGTGACCGCGCCGGAGAGCGGCAGGTTGACCAGAATCGCGCCGAAGCCCATGGGCAGCAGCAGCGTCGGCTCCATGTCCTTGGCGATGGCCAGATAGATCAGCACGCCGCCGATGACCCACATGACCGCCTGCTGCCAGGTGATGTTGAGGATGTTCGAGAACAGTTCCAGCATGGAAGCGCCTCCTTCAGAAATGTGGTGGTCTGTCTATATATAAAAACGAGACTTTTATCGAAAGCATGACTGCGTTTCGATAAAAGTCTCGCCAATTAAGTTCCGAGCGGGCTATAAAGCCGTATTGACGCCGGGAACGCGCGAATAAACGCGCCGGCTACTCCCCTTTACGGTTGAGAAGGCCTGATTATTCAACAGCAAGGGCGCTCCTTCAGGCGCCGTGTTCCTATTATAATCAGGCGGCGGTTTGATTGCAAGCCGAATTGTCAATCTTTGCCGGTTTTTAACGCGCTGTCCGGGCCTCGGGGCAGAATTAACCTCGCGCGCGTTGTAAAACGGACGGGGGACGTGATATAATAATCCATGCAACCGGAGATAAGTGGTGGAGTCTGTCATAGGGGCGCGGTGAGCGCTTCTATTTATTGAGGTTGGCCGGATGACGCGTGGGGGCGGGATTTCGCCGGACGCGTTTCATCGTTCGGTTTTCTATGCGGCTTCACACATCAGCTGTGGAGCCGCTTTCTTTGCCTCCGACGTCAAATACTCTCTCCTGATTGACTCTTTTT
>SFOF01000083.1 GCA_004552515.1 Clostridiales bacterium | reverse complement strand
AATGGCCGCGCCCTGATAGGTCAGCGTGCCGTCGCCCAGTGCGGTTGTCAGTTTTTTCATTCTATAGCACCTCCCGATTGTTATTAACACACGCCCATTGTAACACAGAATGGGACGCGTGGGAAGCCCTTAATCGCACGCCGCGCAAAAAAGAGCCGCGCTTCCAAACGCCCTGAGCAGGACGATGAAAGCGCGGCGATGAATGGGTTCCTACATTATATATGCGCTCTATTTGCCGAAGAGCTGCACCCAGTAGTAAACGCCGTCGATTTGCAGGCAGCATACGCCGATCGAGCCATAGGAGGCGCGCAGTATGTTCGCGCGGTGCCCCTCGGAGGACATCCACGCGGCCATGACCTTATCGACCGTGCCGTAGCCCTTGGCGATGTTCTCGCCATAGGCCTTTTCGGACACGGTGAAGCACGACGAGCCGTCCGGACGCGTGTGGCTGAAAATGGACGCGATTTCACGCGCGCGGATGCAGGCGGCGGCGGTGAGGTCGCTGTCCTCGCTCAGGAGCGTCAGGCTGCGCTGCGCCCGCTCGGCGTTCACCTCGGCGACGACTTGCGCCGCCATGCCGCTCTGAGAAGCGGACGGCGCGGCGGTCGGGCGTGGCGTGGCGGTCGGTGCGGCCGTCGGCGCGCTGGAAGCGGTTTGCGCCGGCACGGGCGTCGGCACAGCGGAAACGACTCTGGTCGGTATTGCGGTCGGCGCGGCGGAAACGACCGGAGTCTGTTCTGCGCCGCATGTAATATTGAGCGTGACGCAGCTCGTTTCGCGGCTGCCGATGCGGGCGACGCACAGCGTGATCTCGCCGCGCAGGGAATCGGGCAGGGCATAGCAGCCCAAGGAAGCGTCGCAGACGGCGCTCCACACGGTCACGCCCTTCTGACGGGCGGTGAGCAGCACGCGACCGGGCGCACAGCTGTCCTGCGTCCAGGACACGGTGCGGGCGTCGGCGTTGTAGCAGACGGCGGATTCAGCCGAGGCGCTATAGGCCCCAAGCAGGGCGACGAGGAGAATTAGTCCTCCCAGTTTTCTGATGTTCATGGCGAAAAGCAACTCCTTTGTAATAAAATTGAAATATATTTCGTGGCCTATTGTAGCGCCAAAGGAGCGCCTGAGTCAATGGTAATGGCTGGAAGGGCGGGGTGCAGAAGGCGAACGATTCGCGGGCCGTCATGCGTCAGACTGCTTGAGCGAAAAGGCGGCATGGCGGAAAATTGCTTGTGAAGCGGGGCGTTCTTTGCCGGTTTTCTTCGCCTGACGACGATGAATGAGTGAACGGAGAGGCTCGAATGAAGCGCGCGCCGTGCGGTTTTCGCCCGCCCATATGAGGGCCTTGAAGGGGTGGCGGACAATGCGCGGGCGCGGCGCTTATTGCACAAAAAAAGAGCGGCTCGCCCGGCGCGAACCGCCCTCATTGGAGGATCAGCCTACTTTTTATGCGCGATGTGCGCTTCCTCGACGACGCGCGCGATGTCCTCGCGCGTCACGCCGCCCTCGACTCGGCTCTCGGGCAGCAGATCGACCAGAAACTCGATGTTGCCCTCCGGGCCTGTGATCGGCGAAAAATCGACCGCGCGCGCCCGCCAGCCCAGCGTGGGCACGAAATCGACGATCGACTCGACCACCTGGCGATGCACGGCGGGGTCGCTCACCACGCCCTTTTTGCCGACGTTTTCGCGCCCGGCCTCGAACTGTGGCTTGATGAGCGATATGAAGCGGCCGCCCTCGCCCAGGATCGCGAACGCGGCGGGCAGGATCAGCTTAATCGATATGAACGACACGTCCATCACGCCCAGCGTGGGCAGGGGATCGAACAGATTCGCCGTGATCGAGCGCGCGTTGGTGCGCTCCATGACGGTGACGCGCTCATCGTTGCGGATGCGCCAGTCCAGCTGGCCGAAGCCCACGTCGATGGAATAGACGTGCGACGCGCCGTTTTTGAGCAGCACGTCGGTAAAGCCGCCGGTTGACGCGCCCAGATCCATCGCGACCACGCCGGTTGGGTCATAATGGAACACCCTGAGCGCCTTTTCGAGCTTCAGTCCCCCGCGCGAAACATAGGGATGCGCCGCGCCGCGCACGGTGAGGGGGGCGTCCGGCGCGACCAGCTCGGAGGGCTTTAAGACCTTTTCCTCGGCGATATAGACCACGCCGGCCATGATGAGCGTGCGCGCCTTTTCTCGGCTCTCGGCCAGCCCGCGCTCAAAGAGCGCCACATCGACGCGCTGCTTTTTGACTTTATCCAAATTTTGACACGCTCCCGTCAGTTTTTGTCTTTCTTGCGTCTTTGGTACAAAATGATGTTGACGATCAGGCGGAACGCCCACGCGGCGGCAATCGCCGCAATGGCGAGAGGCCGGGCTGTTCGGCTCATGAAGAAATCTCCTTAAAGCGCCTTACGGTTCGTCCTTAAAGCCGCGCTCCCTCCGGCGCAGGCGCAGTTTTTCCTCCTGCCCCTGATCGCTGGGCACATAGTAGGGAAAGCCGCGCGCCTCGAGGGGGGCGTACTGCTGGGCGACGTAATGCCCGGGGTAGTCGTGGGGATATTTGTAGCCTTCGCCCGAGCCGATTTTCTCGTGTCCGGCGTAATGCGTATCGCGCAGATGCTGCGGCACGGGCTGAAAGCCGCCCTTTTCCGCATCGGCGAACGCCCGATCGACCGCCATGACCACGCTGTTCGATTTCGGGCTTTCGCACACGGCGATGATGGCCTGTGCCAGCGACAGGCGCGCCTCGGGCATACCGATCAGCTCCACCGACTGCGCCGCGGCGATGGCCTGGAGCATGGCGGTCGGGTTGGCCAGCCCCACGTCCTCGCTGGCATGGGCGATGACGCGCCGCGCGATGATGCGCGGATCCACGCCGGCATAATTGAGCCGCGCGAACCACGCCAGCGCCGCGTCGCTGTCCGAGCCGCGCAGCGATTTGCAGAAGGCGCTGAGCATATCGTAATACAGCGAATCGTCGCACTTGATGACGCGCTTCTGAATGGACTCCTCGGCCACGGCGGCGGTGATATGGATGCCGCCGTCCGCGCCCACGCGCGTTGTGAGCACGGCCAGCTCGAGCGCGTTGAGGGCGCTGCGCACGTCGCCGCCCGCCGACTGGGCGATGTAGCCAAGCGCGTCCGGATCGATCGAGACGCGCTGCTTGCCGTAGCCGCGCTCCTCATCTCTGATCGCGCGCATGACGGCTTCCTCAATGTCGCTCTGCGTGAGCGGCTCGAACTGGAACAGCCGGCAGCGGCTCACGATGGCGGGGGTCATGGCGATCATGGGGTTTTCCGTGGTCGAGCCGATGAAGCGCACAATGCCCTGCTCGATGGCGGGGAGGATGGAATCGGACTGCGATTTCGACCAGCGGTGGCACTCGTCGAGCAGGAGGTAGGTGGTCTGCCCGTAGAGCCGCAGCCGGCTTTCCGCGTCCTTGAACGCCTCGCGCACCTCGCCCACGCCGCTGGTGACGGCGTTCATGCGCACGAAGGCCGCCGATGTGGAATGGGCGATGATCGTGGCCAGCGTGGTCTTGCCGGTGCCCGGCGGGCCGAAGAATATGGAGCTGGTCAGGCGGTCGGCCTCGATGGCGCGGCGCAGCAGCCGTCCCTCGCCGACGATGTGCTTCTGCCCGATAAATTCGTCCAGCGTGCGCGGCCGCATCCGGTCGGCGAGCGGCGCGTGATCGCGGGCGTTTTGCGTAAACAGATCCTGCATGACATAAAACCTCGCGCGGGCGAACCGAAGGGCGGCTCGCCCAATGATTACAGATAGTATAGCGCAATCCGGCGCGAAAAGAAAGGGCGATTTCTTTAAGGACGCTCAATCCGCCCGCGTCGCATGAATTTTTCTTGACGCGCCGCAAAAGAAATGTATAATACATAAGGGGAGATGACGCAATGAACGGGGATATGCAGCAGATTATCGCGGTGGTGCGCCTGGCGTCCGGCCTGATCCTGGCCAACGGCGGCGAAACCTACCGCGCGGAGGAGACGGCCGTGCGCATCGGCAATGCGTTCGGCTATCATATGGACATCATCGCCTTGCCGACCGGCCTCACCATGACGCTCAGCGACGGCGAAAGCAACGCCTCGTCCATCGTGCGCGTGAGCGAACGGACGACCGATCTGCTCAAGCTCGAGCAGGTCAACGACATATCGCGCCGTCTGGCGGCGCACGACATGACGCTCGAGGAAGCGGGTCGGCGGCTCAGGGAGATCAGCGAGCGTCCCAGGCCGTCGCTCGTGCGGAGCGTGGCGGCGGCGGGCGGCACGGCGGCGGGCTTTGCCGTCATGTTCGGCGGCGGGCTGATCGAGTTCATCGTGGCGGGGATCATCGGCGCGCTGGTGCAGCTGACGATCAGCCGTCTGCCCGATCAGGAAGGACTGCCGCTGAGCTGCCTTGTGGGCGGCTTCATGGCGGCGGCGCTGACGATACTCGCCGTCTCCCTCGTGGGGCGGGGCAACATCAGCCTGATCGTCTGGTCGATCATGATGCCGCTTTTGCCCGGACTGGCCTTCACGAACGGCATCCGCGATTCCATGCACGGCGATATGGTCTCGGGCGGCGCGCGCATCAGCGACGCGGTCATGCGCGCGGTCGTGCTGGCGGCGGGCGCGGGCGTGGCGATGTGGGCGTACATTCAGCTGGGAGGAAGTGTGACATGGTCGCTGTAATCAAGGCGCTGGCGGGCAGCTTTGGCGCCAGTCTGTGCTTTGCCGTGCTGTTCAACACGCCCAGGCGCTGCCTTGTGCCCGCGTCGCTGGTCAGCATGGTCGGCGAGGCGGTCTATCTGGCCGTCATGGCGCTCACGGGAACGGCTGTCGGCGCGAATTTCGTGGGCGCGCTGGCGGTCGATCTGCTGGCCGAGATGCTGGCGCGCCGTCAGAAGGCGCCGGCGATCATCTACGCGCTGATCGGTGTGGTGCCGCTTGTGCCCGGCGCAGGGCTTTATCGCACCATGCTGGCGCTCGTTTTGAAGGACTATGCGTCGGCGGCGGCCATCGGCGTGGAAACGGTGCTGATTTCCGGCTGCATCGCGCTGGCCATCGCCATTGTGACGCTGTTCGCGCGCCATGCGTCCGTGAAACGCGCGCAGCGGCTGGCAAAATAGGGAATTGACGTCGAAAATGCGGCGTATTTGACGTGAAAAAGGGACGCGATTGACAAATTGCGCGGAATATGCCATAATATGAGCGAAAATACAGGGACTTGACGAACTGAAGGAGGCGGCGGTATGGACGATTGCAAGGGCGGGCTGGAGGAGATTTCCCGCGCGACCGGTCTGTCCCGCTCGACCGTCTCGAAGGCGCTGAACAACTGCGGCTCGGTCAGCAGCGATACCAAGCTGAGCGTGCTCGAGGCCGCGAAGGCGCTCGATTATGTGCCGGTGCAGAAGAAGCGCGTCGGGCGGCATGACGGGCGCTTCCTCGCGGCGGCGGTCATGCCCGAAACGCCGGCCTATTTCTGGGCGGAGGCGGCGCGCGGCATGAAAAAATCGGCGGGGGAGCATCCTCAGCTCAAGCTGGTCAGCAGCCTGTTTTCGCGCCTGTCCGAGGAGGACGACTTTCTCTACTGCCTGGACTACGCGCTCGATCTCAGGCCCGACGTGCTGATCGTCACGCCGCCGGTCAGCGCGAACGTGCAGCGCCGCTTGAGCGAGGCGACCGAGCAGACCAGCGTCGTCTGCTTCAACGAGACGGCGAATTTCGATTTCCTCTTCTATGTCGGCGCGGATTTTTACCGCGACGGCGTGCGGCTGGCGCGCGCGGCGGCCGAGACGCTCGAGAAGAAGCCGCGCATCCTCAGGATCAGCAATCTCGAGCTGCCCATGGTGGGGCGGCGCGACGAGGGCTTCCGGCGCGAGCTGATGAACTGCGCGCCGCACGCCCGCTGGATCGGCACGATCAGCACCGGCGATTTTTCCGATTCGGTGATGCCGGCGCGGCTGGCCCGGGAGATTCACGATCGCTATATGGGCGCGTTCGACGCGGTGTATGTTTCTCAGGGGTATCTGCCGCAGGTCGTCAGCGCGCTGGATAAGCTCCGCTGCGATCCGGACGTGGCCGTGCTGGGCTATGAGCGCGCCGGACGCGGCGGGGGAGAGCGCGTGGCGGCGCTGCTCGAGCAGGACACGTTCGAGCAGGGCTATCAGTGCATGGAGGCGGTCTGGCGCTATCTTTCGGAGGGTGAAATTCCGGAGGGGCGCAAATTGTATATTCACTCGCGCATCGGGCGCGATTCGTAAAAAGGGCATATCGGGAGGGCTTCGCGGCGGCGTGGAGTCCTCTCATTTTGCACAAATGAGGACGCTGGCAGATCATCTCAAAAAGACAGAAAATAGCGGATTTAGTAAAATACATTCGTAAAATGACAAATATACGTGGATTAATGAATATTCGGCGCTGAAAAAATGAAAAATTCAGATTGACAAAAGCCTATACGAAATGCTATTATAATCGCAGTTGAACTTGATCTATGAATGAGCCGCCGACTTGTTCAAATTTACCGAAATCATGGCGGACGGAAAATCCGCTGTTGATAATAAAAAACTTGGGAGGAAACACCATGAAAAAGTTCCTGTCTCTGGTTCTGGCTCTGGTTCTGTGCCTGAGCGTCGCGAGCATCGCCATGCCCGCCAGCGCTGAGGAAGCGCCCTACGAGCTGGTCTGGCTGCGCTACGGCAGCGTCGGCACCACCGATACGCAGCCCGGTCTGGGCGCCGTTCAGGACGCGGTCAACGAGTGGCTGAAGAACAACGGCTACAACTTCACCGTCGACATGATGCACGTTGAGGACATGAACAATCTGCAGGTGCAGATGGCCGCCAAGGAGAAGCTCGACATCATCTGGCGCAACGCCAGCACGCTGAGCGACACGCTGATCCGCGGCAACTTCCTGTACAACATCGTCGACCTGTACAAGAACTACGAGGGTCTGTACAACAGCATCCCCGAGAACATCTGGAACACCCTGCTGCGCGAGAACGGCAAGGCGCTGTACATGATCCCCACCTATAAAGAGTGCGGCATCGGCGTGGCGATCGACGTGCCCGTGAGCGTCTGCGAGCGCTTCGGCTGGGACGAGATCCTGAACGACGACCACACCAAGATCTGGACGCTGGACGAGCTGACCCCCTACATCGAAGAGGGCATGGCCACCGGCGATTACGAGATAGCCTATCGCTTCAACACCAACTTCAACAGCAGCCGCGAGTACGATCAGATCGACTCCATCGCCGCTGTGAACAGCTTCATCGGCCTTGATCTGACCACCGACACTCAGGAAGCCGCTCTGGTCACCGACATTCCCGCCTATCAGAAGTACGTCGAGCTGATGAACAGCTGGAACGAAGCCGGCTACATCGACGATCGTTTCGCCACCGGCGGCATCACCGACGAAATGAACTTCCTCTTCTACGCCGAAGCCATGACCCCCGACCACGCCAATCAGATCAACGAGAGAAGCCAGCTGAACAAGGACGGCAAGGGCTGCGTCTATATCCGCCTGACCGACACCTACCTCAACAGCACCTCCTCTCTCGGTTCCGCCATGGCCTTTGCCAGCTACACGCCCCACATCGACTACTGCCTTGAGTTCATGGACGCGCTGTACAGCAAGACCGAGCTGGCTGACCTGTGCCTCTACGGCATCGAGGGCACCCACTACACCCGCGCCGAGGACGGCCGCGTGGAGCGCATCGCTGATTCCGGCTATCGCTTTGACGCGTGGTCCTGCGCCAACGTCATGACGCCCTCTCTGGCCACCACCGACGCTGTGGACAAGAAGGAAAAGTACGCCAAGTTCAACGAGGAAGCCAAGCCCTCCAAGCTGCTGGGCTTCATCTTTGACACCGAGCCTGTCGCCGCCGAAGTGCTCGCCTGCAACGCCGTTGTGTCCGAGCATCAGGGCCTGCTGGAGAAGGGCTTCATGGGCGAGGACGGTCTGGCCGCCTACCGCGAGGCTCTGGTCTCCGCCGGCGCTGAGAAGGTTCTGGAAGAAGCCAACCGCCAGCTGGCCGAGTTCTTCGCCGCGAAGTAATTCGAGCATTGCAAAAAGGGTCGCTCATCCGCGGCCCTTTTTTAAATTCGAGGGATGCGGCGCGCGCTTTTGGACGCGGTGGAGACCGGGAAAAACGTACAACTGAATATTGACAACGCCGAAAATTCGGGGTATACTGAAGAAAATGGAGGTGTTTCCAATGACGGCAACCGAATGGCTGGAGGAATGGTTGAAGGAGTTCCCGAGAGACAAGACACTCGTGGAAAACGCGAGGAAACGTGGAGAGACGGACGAACAAATCAAGTCCTTTCTCGAAGGAATTTAAGCCAGAGTGTTCAAAACGCATTCACGGAAAGCGGCGTTGTTGCAGCGGAGTTGTATGACTTCGACGCAGACAATGCCGCCTTTTCTTCTGCGCTGGATGCAGCGCGTGCGGCAGATGCAGACCACGGTTGGGCAGTTACACCGAAGTCGCCCGCGGAGTTGCAAGGCAAACGCACCTTTATGGATGAGGGCG
>SFOF01000082.1 GCA_004552515.1 Clostridiales bacterium | reverse complement strand
TGTTATGCTTTATCAGCCGATTTCCATGCCGGAGGCGAAGTCGCCGCCCTCGATGGTGACCAGCTTCAGTTTGCCCTCGCTGTCCTCGGCGCAGAGCAGCATACCCTCGGACAGTATGCCGCGCATCTTGCGGGGCGCAAGGTTGGACACCAGAACGACGGTCTTGCCGACCATCTCCTCGGGCGTGTAGTAATTGGCGATGCCGCTGACCACGGTGCGCGTACTGCCGCCCACCTCGAGCGTCTCCTTGAGCAGCTTGTCCGACTTGGGCACGCGCTCGCAGGCGATGACCTTGGCCGTGAGCAGCTTCACCTTGGCGAAATCGTCGATGGTGATCAGGCCGGCGTTTTCCTCATCGTCCGCCTTCTTTTCGTCCTTAATCTCGGCCTTCTCGGCTTTCTTTTCGGCCTTCTTCTCAGCCTTGTCCGCCTTTTTCGCGGCCTTATCGTCCTTTTCAGCCTTGTCGCCCTCCAGTGCGGCCAGCTCCTTGGCCACGTCGAAGCGCGGGAAGAGCGCCTCGCCCTTCTTGACGACGGTGCCGACCTTCAGGCCGCCGAACGCCTTGATGGATTCCCACGTCTTGAGCTCGGGATCGGTCACGCCCAGCTGCGCGAAGATGCGCTCGGGGGTCGAGGGCATCACCGGGCCGACCGCCACGGCGATGGCGCGCACACACTCGGCGAGATTGTACATGACCGTGGCCAGGCGGGGCTTGCCCTCCTCGCTGCGACCCAGCACCCAGGGCTGCGTCAGGTCGATATAGCGGTTGCAATCGCCCACCAGCTTCCAGATCTCGGACAGCGCGACGGAGAATTGCAAGTCGTCCATGCTCTTTTCAACCAGCTCGGGCATATGCGCAAATCTCTCGAGCAGCGGCGCGTCGGTCGTCTCGTCCACGGTTTCCGGCGCGGGCACGACGCCGCCGAAATACTTTTCGATCATCGCGACGGTGCGGCTGACCAGGTTGCCCAGGTCGTTGGCCAGATCGGCGTTGACGCGGGTGAGCAGCGCCTCGTTGGTGTAGTTGCCGTCCGCGCCGAAGGGCATCTCGCGCATGAGGTAATAGCGCAGCGTGTCCACGCCGTAGCGCTCGACGATCGGGCCGGGATAGACCACGTTGCCCTTCGACTTGCTCATCTTGTCGTTGCCAAAGAGCAGCCAGCCGTGGCCGAACACCCGCTTGGGCAGCGGCAGACCCAGCGCGTGCAGCATGATCGGCCAGTAGATCGTATGGAAGCGCACGATTTCCTTGCCGACCAGATGGATGTCCGCCGGCCAGTATTTCTTAAACAGCTCGTCGTGATCGGTGCCGTAGCCCAGCGCGGTGATGTAGTTAGACAGCGCGTCGATCCAGACATAGACCACGTGCTTGTCGTCAAAGTCGACCGGCACGCCCCACTTGAACGACGTGCGGCTCACGCACAGATCCTGAAGGCCGGGGCGCAGGAAGTTGGTCAGCATCTCGTTGGCGCGGGACTGCGGCTGAATGAAATCGGGATGCGTCTCGATGTAGTCGATCAGCCAGTCCTGATATTTGCTCATGCGGAAGAAGTAGCTCTCCTCATGCGCCTTCTCGACGGGGCGGCCGCAGTCGGGGCACAGGCCCAGCCCGCCCTTGGGGTCCTCCTTCACCTGAGTGGGCGTCCAGAAGGCCTCGCACTGCGCGCAGTAGAGTCCCTCGTATTCGCTCTTGTAGATGTCGCCCTGATCATAGAACTGCCTGAAGATCTTCTGCACGATCTTGACATGGCGCTCGTCGGTGGTGCGGATGAAATCGTCGTACTGGATGTCCATCAGCTTCCACAGCTCTTTCGTCTCGGCGACGATCTTATCGACGAACTGCTGCGGGGTCACGCCGGCCTCGGCGGCCTTGCGCTCGATCTTCTGGCCGTGCTCGTCGGTGCCGGTGAGGAAATAGGTGTCGTAGCCGGTCAGCTTCTTGAAGCGGGTCATGGTGTCGGCCGCCACGGTGGTGTAGGTGTGGCCGATGTGCATATTGCCGCTGGGATAGTAGATCGGCGTGGTGATGTAGAAGGTTTTCTTGTCCATATCGCTTCACTCCTCGGATTAATTTTCAAACTCTTTGCCGCGTCCCTCGCGGATGCCCAGCCCCGTCATGTCGATCGGCACAAAGCCCATCTTCAGCGCGGGCGAGGCGGGATCGAGCGTGAAATCGCCATGCGCCGGATCGCGAAGCAGCGGATCGGCCACCACGGTGAACAGATCGTAGCCCTGCTTTTTCAGCGAATCCATGGGCACGCGCGTCTCGCGGTTCCACAGATCGGGCGCATACTCGAGCGGTTTCCCGTGAATGTCCCAGTAGACGTTCATGTCGCTCCTAATGCCCGCCATGCCGAAGCCGGTGAACAGCGGCTGATCGTCGGTCAATACGATATTGCGCTCGAACGTAAAGCCGACGTGCTCCTCAAGGCGCGTGTAGGCGATCACGCCCTCGCTGCCGAACGCCCAGATGTTGTTGCGCACGACGTTCTCGCGGCCATAGTGCTGATGGAAGCACGAGGACGTGGTGTTATAGCCGATGTTGTTCTCGATCAAAAGGTGGCTCGAGCCCTCGTCGGGATAGATCGCCCAGCCGCCGTAATTCGCCTTTTCGATGTCGTGGATCAGGTTATAGCGGATGACCGAGCCGGGCTGCACGCCCAGCATATAGATGCCGCCCATATCCGACAGCACGAAATGGCCGATGTCGTAGATGTGGTTATACTCGATGATATTGTCGTGGGACACGCTCTCGGCATAGCCCCACACCCAGCCGCACGACACGCCGGAATAGTACAGATCGTGGATCACATTGTGCGCGATCGTCACATGATGCGCGTGCATACTGATCACGCCGATGCCGGCCAGGAACTGACGACCGCCCTCGGTAATCAGGTTGTCGCACACGCGGACGTGATGCGTGCGCCCCTCGACCGCGCCCTTCGCGTCGGTTCCGTTGATCTTCACGCCGCCCGCGCCCATATCGCGCAAAACGTTTCCGCACAGCTTGATCACGGAGCAGCCCTCGCGCACGTCGATCGCGTAATAGCCGACGTGCTCGATCACGGAATGGGTCAGCGCGCAGCGATGGCAGCGCGTATACGTCACGGCGCCGCCCGCCTGCGTGGAGCCTTGCCCCTGCACGGACACCTCATGCACCGCCCAGTCAAAATGGCGGATGGTCACGTTGTCGATCGTCAGGTCGCGGCTGTCGTGAATGTCAAACGCCTGCTCGCACACCGGCGCGACGACCTCTGTGTTCTCGATCGTCTCGCCGTCCATGGGCAGATAGTAGAGCGTCCTTTCCGCACGGTCGATATACCAGTCGCCCGGCTCGGTCAGGCCCTCGAAGAGGTTCTCGATGCGGTATTTGGCATAGTGCTTCTTGCGGTCGTCGTGCAGCGTATAGTGGGAGGGATGATCGGAAACGAGCAGCCGCGTCTCGGGATCATAGGAAAGAACCGGCATCAGCTCGTCCGACCAGTAGTGGAACACATGAACCTGCACGTCGCGCAGGTTGCGCGTGGGCTTAAAATCGCCCTCCTTCACGATGAAGCGGTCGCCCGGCACGTTGAAGGGCAGATCGAGCGGCTGGCCGGGCACGTCCTCGATGTAGTAATAGTCCTTTTTCGGCAGATACGCGCGGGTTCTGCGCGCGCCGTTTACGAACAGCGAGTTGAAATATTCGCCGTCCTCGAGCCTTGCCGTCCAGCAGCGCAGACCGTGAAGCGCGCCCTCCTCAAAGCCGGAGATCACGCGGCCGCCGTCGAAGATCGCCTGCTCGCCGTCATACGAGCGCACAGTCACCGGCGCGGTCACGCTGATGGACACGGTCTTGTCGATCGGATATACGCCGCCGCGCAGATAGACGGTGATTTCGCCGTCCCAGCAGCTCTCGCCCAGCGTTTCGACGCGCTTAAGCGCCGCCTGGAGCGTCCTAAAGGGCGCGTCAATCGTGCCCTTCGCCTTATCGTCGCCGTTCGGCGCGACATAGAGACAATTCGCCATGGAGAATCCCTCCCTGTTCGTTGCAATAAAAAAACGCCGCTCGCCGCTGCGAGGGACGTTCGTAAAAACGCGGTACCACCCTGCTTCTCTCCATCGCTTCACGCGCGGAGACTCACTGACCGGTCATTTACCGGCCCGCCCGCTAACGGAGGCGCTCCGTCCGGCGCTCACATTTTTTCACTGCTCGCGCCGGAAGCTCCAAAGCCATGTTCACGCCGCCCATCGCCGCCGGCTTGCACTCTTCCGGCTCGCTCAAGGCGCTCACTGCGGCGCTACTCTCTTCTTCATCGCTTCTTATATATCGTCTGTATTATATCGAAGATTTTCCCCGCTGTCAAGTCCTTTATGCGCGTTGGCCGGGACAATCCTCTGCTCGCGGGCGGCGGATAAGGGCGCTCCCGGGGCGTTATTCCGCGCTGACGCGGCGATATGCCGTTCCGCTTCATCTGTCAGCGAATTGCGCGTCGGCGCGGTGTTTGTGCCTGCCGGATATAGACCGGCACGGGCGTCTGCGCGCGCGGGGCTGTTCTGCGCGGCGCTGAAATGAACGTCCTCATCCGGCCGGCGATCCGCGCTGCCCCCCTTCCCGACGGAAAACCCTTTGGAGCGCGCTTCCCGAAGCGCGATATGCCCCCCATCTCAACCCTCTCTCAGGGAAATGCCGCCCCATGCAGTCAGCAGGATCATCCCCCCGCCGCTCTTTTTTGCGGCCATTCCGCGTCGCCCTCTCATTATTTCTTCCGCGCCTCTCTCACTGCATTGACAAATCGCGCGGACGCGTTATAATAGTGTTATTGATTTTTACATCGAACGGAGGATGCTCTATGACGACCGCCCTGCTCGTCGCCGTGATGGTTGTGCTCTATTCCTTCCAGTCGCTCTTTCTCAAGCTGTTCTCGTCCAGCCGCAGCGCCGGAGAGGACACGTCCACCGTGTTTTCGATCTCCTACGGCGCGTTCGCCGGAATCGCCACGCTGCTGGTGAGCGGCTTTCATTTCGCGCCCTCGCCGGTCACATGGGCGTGCGGGCTGATCAACGCCGTCGTGCTGCTGCTCTACAATCTGGCGATGATTAAGGCCAGCAAGGGCGGCTCCTATTCCTTCCAGATGATCATGTGCCTCTTCGGCGGCATCACCGTGCCCATGGTCTACAACGCGCTGTTCATGGGCGAGCGGCTGAGCGCGCTGCAATTCGCCGCCATCGGCCTGATGCTGGTTTCCTTCGTCCTGATGAATCTGCGCGGGCTGTCGCTCAGGGGCAGCTCGAAATCGTTTTTGCCCTGGTGCGTCCTGATCTTCGTCACCAACGGCCTGTACAGCATACTGCTCAACACTCAGCAGGCCAAAATGGCCGGCGCGCAGCGCAACGAAATGATCGTGCTGACCTTCCTCGGCATGTCGATCCTGAGCGCGGTCATTCAGCTCGTCCGCGATAAAAGCGTGCTGACCGGCGGCTTTAGGATGAGCAGAAAATCGCTGATCTACCTGCTGGCCTGCTGCCTGTCCGCGACGATCGCCTGCCATCTGGTGCTCTATGTGCTCACGCTGGTGGACGCGACCGTGCTCTTCACCATCGATAACGGCGGCGTGCTGGTGCTCTCCGTGCTCTATTCCTGCTTCCTCTTCCATGAAAAGCTCACGCCGGTGCAGATCGCGGGCATCGTGCTGGCCACGGGCAGCATTGTCATGCTGAGCTTCTAAGCAAGCGCCGATCATGCGAAAAACGGGACTGATTCGCTTCAGCCCCGTCTTTTTTAATTACATTCCCAGCACCGACGAGGCGGTTTTCCAGAGCACCTGCTCGCGCTCGTCGTCGTGAAGCGGCAGGCTCATGAAGCGCTCCAACTCCCTTTCCGGCTCCCACATCGGATAGTCCGTGCCGAACATGACGCGATCCGCGCCAAAAAGCCGTATGCGCCGCACGATTTCCCCGTCGGTCATGGCGTACATCGAGCTGGAGCAATCGACGTACATATTTTTCGTGCCGGCCAGGCTCTCGGCCTCGTCCCAGACGCTGTAGCCGGCGAAATGCGCGGCAATGACCGTCAGATCGGGCGCTTCGGCAAGCATTTTACGGATCTGCGGCGGATTCGAGTAATGATAGCGATAGTCCCCCGCGTGGATCATCATCGGCAGTCCCTTCGCCTCGACCGCCTTCACAAGGCGTATGGCGCGATCCTCGTCCAGCGCGAACGCCTGCATATCCGGGTGCAGCTTCACGCCGTGCAGCCCCAGCTCGACCAAGCTCTGCACGCCGGCCTCGACGTCCTGCATATCCGGGTGCAGCGAGCCGAAGCCGATAAAGCGATCAGGACGCGCCTTCACCTGCGCGGCGATGAACGCGTTGACGTTGTGAATCTGCGCCGGCGTCGTCGCGACGGAATGGACGAGGAAACGGCTGATGCCCGCCCGATCGCCCGCCCTTATGAGCCCCGAAACGCTGCCGTCGCAGTCCATATGAAAGCCATCGTAAAAAGCGCCGATGCTGTGCGCCGCCTTTTCGGCGATTTTGTCCGGAAAAATATGTGCGTGTACGTCGTAGACCATTGTCTGTCATCCTGCCTTTTTGCGCCGCGTATGCCTTTCTTTGTAAACCGCCGCAAGGAACGGCGCGTCCCGTGTGTCCGCGCGCCCTCTTACAGCGCGCCCCGCGATCTCCCACCCGAAACCGCTTTCGCCGATTCCCGAGCGTTCGAATCGAAGCGCCGCAAAGCCCTGCAGCATTTGAAGCGCGCCCCGAGAGCCTTCCACCCGGAACCGCTGTCGCCGAATCCCGAGCGTTCGAATCGAAGCGCCTCAATGCCCTGCATCCTGTCCGCTCCGGAAGCACCTTCGAGCGCACGCAGAAGCGCAGCGCGCCGCACGGCCGGCATATAAAGCGGCGGCTCGCGCGCTTTTCACTCTATTATAGCACGCGAACCGCCTGTTTTCTCGCCGTTCGGGTTATGATTGTGGTGCATCAGGCATTAAGGCCGGTGAACGCCCCGTTCTTTTCAAGCGTGGCCTGGATCTTCTTCACGTCGGCCTGCTTCACGCCGGTGTGGTCGGCATTGGCCACAGCCACGGCCACGCCCGCCGCCTCGCCCAGCGTGGTGACGATGGGCATGATGCGGTAGGAGGCCTGCGCCTCGTGCGTGGAGGAAATGCAGCGGCCGGCCACCAGCAGATTGTCGGCGTTTTTGGGCTGCAGGCTGCGATAGGGAATGGTATACCATGTGCCGTCCGCAAAGAAGTAGTGGCTGGTGCCGCTGCCCTCGGGATTGTGGATGTCGATGTCATAGTTGCCCGCGGCGATCGCGTCCTCAAACTTTGTGCAGTTCTTGAGATCCATTTCGGTCAGCAGGTATTCGCCGTCGATCATGCGGCTTTCGCGCGCGCCGATTTCGCTGGCGGAATAGAGCAGCTGGCAGTGCTCGCAGCCCGCCGCGTACTTCCTGAGGAACTCGACCAGCTCGACCATCTGCTCGCGCGCGATCATCTCGGCCTCGGTCACGTCGAAGGGATTGGTGGGATCGTGCTTCACGACGCGGGTGGTGTTGAAGTGGATCACGCCCTCGTCCAGCGTGGTGAACGCCAGCACGTCCTCGCGCGGATTCTTGATCTCGCCCGCCTCCTTCAGCTCCTTGTACTTCTTCTGCACGTCCTTCATGCCCTTCCAGAACGCGGCGGTGTCCACGTTGCCCACGCGGAAGCACAGCGTCATGGGCTGGCACAGTCCGTCCGGACGGCCCAGATGGAACGGGCAGCCCGCCTGCGCGGCCAGATCGGCATCGCCGGTGCAGTCGATGAAATAGCGCGCCTTGAACGTCAGCTTTCCCGCCTTTGTGGCCACGTCGACCGCCGTGATTGTCTCGCCGTCCTTGTGAACGCCGCACAGCATGGCGTGATAGAGCGGCTGTATGCCCTCCTTCTTCGCCAGCCGGTCGAGCGCCACCTTGAGGTATTCCTCATGGATGGTGTAATCCCTGTCATTCTGCGCGCCGGTTTCGCGCATCAGCGCGCGCAGCTCGGTAAAAAAGCCGCGGCTGAGCAGATACTGCTTTCCGTCCACCGTGGTGTAAAAGCGCATGAAGGGCGTAATCAGGCTGGTCGCCGCCGCGCCGCCCAGATAGCCGGCCTTCTCGATCACCAACACGTTTTCAACGCCCTCGCGTCTGGCGGAAACCGCCGCCGCCACGCCGGTCATGCCGCCGCCCACGACGATCAGATCCCACTGTCTGTTTGTCATCGAAGAAATGTCAATCATTGTCCATATCCTCCCGCAGTTCATAATCATCAGCCGGCCGCGCCCATTCCGAACGCGCGCCGCCTGCCGCGTCCGCCTTCATTATAGCATAGCCGCCGCCGTTTGAAAACACATAGATTGACAAAAAGCGGGGCGGAGCGCCCTTTGAACGCTCCGCCCCGGATTATGCCTTTGAAATTATCCCTGAATCGGCTCGATCATGCCGATCTTGCCGTCTGCGCGGCGATAGATGACGCTGGTGATGCCCGTCTCCGCGTTGATGAACACGAAGAAGCTGTGCCCCAGCATATCCATCTGGG
>SFOF01000081.1 GCA_004552515.1 Clostridiales bacterium | reverse complement strand
ATCTGATGTTTGACAAGAGCTTTGAGCGCCCCATCGAGGAGCAGGTGACGCGCATTGTCAAAAACTGCTTCGAATATCTGGATTTCAACTTTCTCGACTGGTTCTGGGACAAGCGCTCGCCGTTCGTCGGCGACGGCTGGGAAAGCTGGATCGAGCGCGCCGGAGAAACCGCGCACAAGTTGGGCGCGGTGTTCAATCAGGCGCACGCGCCCTGCCCGTGTTTCACCTGCGCTCATGATCCCGCCCTGCTCCATGAATACATCCGCCGCGCGATCATCGGCTGCCATATTCTGAACATTCCCTGGATGGTCTATCACGTCATTCCACATCCCACGAGCTTTGCCGGCAAGCATATGGGGGTTTTTGAATACAACCATGAATTTTTCGCGCCAGTTCAGGAGCTGGCTCACAAATACGGCGTCGGCATCGCGTTGGAAAACATATGGCCCGTCTACGAGGATATGCCTTACGCTCGTACAGAGGATCTCATCGCGCTGGTCGATAGCTTCAATGATCCGCTGGTCGGCATCTGCTGGGACACAGGCCACGGAAATCTGACTCAGAACAGCCATAACTATAAGCGGCATAACCGCCCCGACCTGCTCCCCCTGCGCGATCAGTATGCCCAGATCACGAAGCTCGGCAAGCGTCTCAAATGCCTGCACATCAACGATAACAACGGCATGGACGACGACCATATCACGCCCTTCTTCGGCACAATAGACTGGCCGAACGTCATCCGCGCACTGGACGATATCGGCTATGAGCATTCTTTCACATTCGAGGCGCACAACTGCATCCACCGTATGCTGGATTCCGGCTGTACGGGCAACTGCATTGACCTGACCATACAGCTTCTGCACGCAGTCGGTCAGCAGCTGGTCGGCATGAGCCGCTTCAAGTAAAAAACGCCGAAAGGAGTCCTGCCCCATGACCGTCTGCGACGGACACATTCACCTAAACCCCGGCTTTGCCGACGACGTTCGACGCGCCGCCGACGCTGAAAACACCGCGCGCTACACACTGCTCGCCCTGTCTCAGCTGCGCGATGATCCCGCCCAGAACACCGAGGTTCTGCTGGCCAAGGCGCTTGATCCCGCGCGCTGCTTCGCCTTTTGCAGCCTGGATCACGAAAAGGCCGGCCGTCCCGTACCCGATCCGCTCGAGCAGGTCAGGCTCTGGCTCGACGCGGGCTGCGACGGCGTGAAATTCATCGAGACAAAGCCCAACTGCCAGCGCCGCCTGGGCGTTCGTCTGGACGATATGCGCTTCGATCCGATGTTTGCCTATCTCGAGGAGCACGGCGTGCCGATCCTCTGGCACAACGGCGATCCCGCGCCGTTCTGGGACGCGGAGAAGTGCCCAAAATCGGCGATCGCGCGCGGCTGGGCATATCTCGACCCGAGCTTTCTCTCGCTTGAGGCGCTCTACGGCATCGTCGAGACGGTGCTCGAGCGGCATCCGCGGCTGCGCGTCACATTCGCGCATTTCTATTTCGTTTCCGACGATCCCGCGCACGCCGAGCGCATGATGACCCGCTATCCCAACGTGCATTTCGACATGACGCCCGGCACGGAGATGTATCCCGCCATTTCCGAAAGCGCTTTCTTCCGCAATTTCCTCATCCGTTATGCCGACCGCATCCAGTACGGCACCGATACAGAATGTGACGCGCCGAACCTCACGTTCAATTCGTCTATGCGTGACAACATCATGCGCTTCCTTTCCACCGATGAGGAAGCCGTCATCCACGGCACGCCCGCGCGCGGCATTGAGCTCCCAGGCGACGCTGTGGAACAGATCATGAGCCGTACACACGACGGCTTCGTCGGCGTAAAGCCCAGGCCTATCGACAAGACCGCCGCGCGCGTCGCCTGCGAAGCGGCCGTCGAGCGCTGCGCTCCCGCCCAGAAACCCTATGCCCAGCGCGCTCTGGAGCGCATCCTCGCGCTGTAATTCCCGATAAACTGCGCCCCGCCGCGATTCGTTTCGCAGCGGGGCGCTTTGCCTTTACAGAAAGCCGGAACAGCCGCCATGAGCATTTCTAAATGCGTTTCGAAATCAGCCGCTTCATCGGCATATGCGTTTTAGCGCGCCGCCGTCTCCCAATCGCCGCCATAGTCTTCACGGCGAGGCGCATACTTCCCGCGCCTTACGCGGCCATTGCTTCCGGCTGCGGCATGTTGTCCCCTTTGGGATAAATCAACCACACGCGCTCCCTCTTCAAGCCGCGTTTCATCGCCGCTTTCTCATCGGTAATCGCCATAGAGATTTTCGCCGATTTCGCGCGCCAGCTCGTCCTCCGCGCGCATGTCCTCCTGCCGGAACCACACGGCCATGCGGTCGTCCTCGCTGCGACCGGTCGCGCGGCGGCACCACTTGTAATAGGGAATCAGCTTGAACGTCCCGCCGCCCTGCCGCCAGCCGGTCACGCCGTCCGCCGTCCGCATGAGCCGCGGCTCCTTCGCGATGGTGAAATCCACGTCGCCGCCGTTGTCGATCCCCTCGGCGCAGTACAGGAAGGGGCCGTCCATCACGGCGACGTTTCCCCGCTCGGCCGCGACGCGTGGATTGGCAAACACGCGCGTCAGCCGATCCATCCCCGCCAGGCTCACCGTGTCCGCCCACACGCGCGTGACCGCCGCGTAGCCGTCTTCGGCTTCATAATCGAGCGGCCGGCCGTCTATGCTCAGGCCAAAGCCATCCGCAAAGCGCGGCATACGCACCCGCAGCGTCAGCGCCCTTCCGCGCGAGTCAACGCGGATGCGCCCGTCGTGCTGCTCGATTGAAAAATCCGCCGTCTCAAAGCGGCTGCCGATCAGCAGATTGACGTTCAGCGCCCCCGTCCGATAGGAGTAAATATAGCTTTGCAGCGACGAAAACAGCTTGATCAGCATCGGCGGGCAGCAGGGACAGCCGTGCCACGCCCAGCGCTTCACGCCGCCCGGGCTGACGAGCGGATTCTGATAGAAAAAATGCGTGAAATCCGGCCCGACCGCCGCGAGCACGTTGTTATACAGCGCGCGCTCAAAGCCGTCGTAATACTCGGCGCGGGGGCGCAGACGGCTCATCTCGCCCGCCCAGAACATGAACGCAATGGCCGCGCAGGTTTCCAGATACGCGTCTCCCGGCAGGTTGTAGTCCGCGTCAAAGCCCTCGATGTCATGCCGCGTGCCGATGCCGCCGCTGACGTGCAGCTTTCTGTCATAGACGTTGCGCCAGATCGCGTCCAGCGCCGCCGTGTAGCGTCCGTCGCCGTACTCGCGCGCAACCGCCGCCGCGCCGGTATAGCACAGCGCCGCGCGCACCGAATGGCCGACCGCCTGCCGCGCCTGTTCAAACGGCGCATCGTCCTGATTGTAGGCCGGCGCAAAGCGGCTGCTCAGCCCGCGCCCCTCGTGACGCCCGCGCGCCTTATACCAGAAATCGGCCATGCGCAGATAGTCGTCATAATGAACGCCATGCGCTCCCGCATATTCGTCCAGCGCGCGCGTATCGCGGAAGAGGACGAATAGCCGGACAAACGCCTCCTCGGGCAGCGAATGACCGGGAATAACGTTGCGCTTGGGCGCGTCGCCCATATAGGCGCAGATCAGGTTGGCCGCGCGCACGGCGCAGTCGAGCAGAACGGTTTCGCCCGTCGCCCGATAGTGGCTCACGGCGGCCTCGATCAGCGCGCCGTGGTTGTAGAGGTCGTGCTGGATCACAATGTCGCCGCCGTTTTCGCCCCAGCGCCTGTCGGGCGCTTCCAGCAGCGTCCAGGTGGAGAGGAAGCCGTCCGTGACCAGCGAGGCCGCGCGCACGCGCTTTACGATTCCGTCAACGCGCGCCCTCAGCGCCATATCGGGCCGCGCCGCGAGGAAATCGCACGCGCCCCTGAGCGTCTCCATTAGCAGCCCGTCCGAAAAATGCGGCCCGCGATGCCCGCCCGTCTCGCCCCGCGCCACGCGGTCATAATTCTCCAGATAGCCATCCTCTTCAAATTTATCCAGCACATAGGGCAGCATGACCGTCCGCACCGATTCGAGATAAGGTGTCCAGAACCAATCGTCTATCGAAACGTCCTTCACGCTCGGGAAATCCCAGAAACCGCCCATAAAAGTCCCCTCCCCTGTTGCTTTGGCGCCGAAAAGCGCGTATAATGAGTCCATATGCTGGTGATGGCGGCGTTTTTTCTCAGCCGTCACGCCCATTATAGCGTGCCGCACGCCCCCGCGTAAACCGGCGCAGCGCCTGAAAAGGTGGATTTTTCCGAGATGCTCAATATGATTCTTTCCGGCACGGGGGACGTGCGCTTCGCCTCGGCGGGCCAGTTCATCGCCGGCGGCGCGTCGATTCATCCGCGCCGCACGCTGCCCACCGCCGTGCTGCTGGCCGGCGTTTCCGGCCGCTATCCCATCGCGCAGGAGGGACGCGCCTACGTTCTTGAGGCGGATACGTTCATGCTGCTCTTCCCCTTCCGCGAGCACATGGGCACAGCGCCCGCCGAGGGCAATCAGTCGCACTACTGGTGCCACTTCACTGTGCCGGACAGCGCGCGCCATGCCGACGGCCCCGCGCCGGACGGCCTGTCGATCCCCGAATTCGGGCGTCTGAAGCATCCTGAGCGAACGGCGCTGCTCTTTCGCCAGCTGATCGACGCCTCGGAGCGCGCCTATGCCGTCCCCGCCGCGCGCGAGGAGCTGTGCAATCTCTACACGCGCATTCTCCTGCGGGAAATCGCCGAGGACACGCTCGAGGAAAGCGGCGGCAGAGCGCGCAGCGGTCGCGCCGTGGTAGCGCGCGTAAAGGAGCACCTGCGCGTTCATGCCGCCGAGGAAATCGCGCTGGGCGACGTGGCCGCACGCTTTCACTATAACGCCGATTATCTCGCGCATATCTTCCATCAGGAAACCGGCCTGACGATGTGCGGCTATCTGCTCGCCGAGCGCGTCGCCGCGGCGCGGAAGCTGCTGCTGGAAACCGGCCTGAGCGTCGCCGCGGTGGCCGGCGCGTGCGGCTTCGGCGATGAAAAATACTTCATGCGCGCCTTCAAGCGCCATGTGGGCGTCACGCCCTCGCAGTTCCGCCGCGCGCACTGCCGTCTGCACACCAACATCAAATAGAAAAATACGGCGGCATATCGCCCCCCCGCGAAAGTTTCTCGGAAGGCTGTCCATTGCGCCTTGCCCGCGCAAAGGTCACTGAACAACATATTATTCCTCGCAAAAGTCTCGCGAAAGCCGCCCCACACGCCTTACCCCGCGCCAATCAACGCGCGCATACAGGCAGGCTTTCCCGCTTCCGCCCATACAAAAAAGCGCGCCTCCGCACCGTTTTTGATGCATAAAGCGCGCTTTTCTCGCTGTCAGACGCGTTTGTATTTCCACTTTCCAGTTCTGAATCGCCAATAGACCACGATCGCGCGGGCGTACTGATCGAGCGTGATGCACAGCCATGCGCCGTCCAGCTTGAGATCCAGCGTATAGATGAAGAAGCTGCCCAGCATGACGCGGAAGATCCATATGCCCAGCGCCGAGGCGACCAGCGGGAATTTCGAATCGCCCGCGCCGCGCAGACCGGCGGCAACCGGCAGCTGCGTGAATATACCCGGCATTCCCAGCGCGATCAGCCTGAGCGCATCGGCGGACAGGCGCACCACGTCCAGATCGCTGGTGTAGATCAGCGCAATCTGGCGGATAAAGAGCAGGAACACAATGGCGAAGCAGACCGAGAAGAGCAGCGACAGCCGATGAATGAAGCGCATATAGCCCTCGGCGCGCTCCTTCTCGCCCGCGCCCAGGCTCTGGCCGACCATCGTCGTGGCGGCGATGCCGAACGCCTGCGCGGGCATCCAGGTCAGGCCGTTGACGCTCAGCGCGATCTGATGCGCCGCGAACAGCTGCGTGCCCAGTCCGGCCACCTTGCGCGCGAACACGAAGAAGCCAATCTGCATGATGAGCTGCTCGACAGCCGCCGTGCCGCCCACGCCGCCGATCTTTTTGAGCCATTTCAGGCGGATCAGCCAGTCGGCGCGCAGCGTCTGCCTCACCTCATGATGCCCAAAGAACAGCACGCCCAGCGCCAGAAGCAGCGCAATATAGCGAGACAGCGTGGTCGATATGGCCGCGCCGGTCACGCCCAGCTGCGGGCAGCCGAGCCGGCCGTAAATCAGCGCGTAATTGCCGATGACATTGCAGAAATTGGCGATGAGATTGTACACCATGGGCATCCGCGTGCGCCCCACGCCGCGCAGAGAGCCGGTGATGGCATAGCACATCGACAGCGGCAGCATACCGGCCGCGATGATACGCAGATAATCGACGGCGAAATCAAGCGTGTCCTCCTGCGCGCCCATGAAAATGATGATCGGCTCGGCGAACGCATAGAGCGCCAGCGAGACGAGCAGGCCGATCAGCGCGTTGGTCATCATCGCCGTGCGGACGATCGAGCGCGCGTCGTCGCGCTTTCCCGCGCCCACCGCCCAGGCCACGGCCACGGTCGTACCGTTGTTAAAGGCGGCGATCATGCCGTTGAACAGATTAAACGGCGAGTTGGTCAGCCCCACCGCCGCGATGGCGACCGTCGAATCGACGCTGTGACCCAGCATGATGGTATCCACCATTCCGAAGAGCTGACTCATGACCAGCTCGAACAGCGCCGGCAGCATGATCACCCAGATGATTTTCGTGTCCTCGCGCCTGAGCGAGGTCTTTCTCA
This sequence comes from Clostridiales bacterium, assembly GCA_004552515.1. GTDB lineage: Bacteria > Bacillota > Clostridia > Christensenellales > Aristaeellaceae > Firm-10. The sequence goes on along the minus strand of SFOF01000081.1, from coordinate 5,218 downwards.
GCAGCAATTCCATCTCTTGTCTCTCCGCGCCCCTTTCGCGGCTCGATCCCCCTCGCATTTATCAAATCCCTGTTAAAGAACATGATACTCCTTTCCATCGCCGCTGTCAAGCCCGGCGGTATTGCCGCCGGGAACCGCGCATAGAATAGAACCGACACGCAAGAGAAAAAGCGCGCATAGTATGCCGTGTAAGCTGCTGTGCGGAGCGTGGTTCATCATGATTCTAAGAGGAGAGTTGTATATCGCCGATCTCGATCCGGTGGTCGGCTCGGAGCAGGGCGGGCTGAGGCCGGTGCTGGTCGTGCAGAACGACATGGGCAATCGCTACAGCCCCACCGTCGTCGTGCTCGCCGTCACCTCGCAGCTGCAAAAGGCGCGTCTGCCCACCCACGTCCAGGTACCCGCCGCCGGACACGGCCTGCAAAAGGATTCCGTCATACTCGCCGAGCAGCTGCGCACGCTTGACAAGCGTCGTCTGCACGAGCGCATCGGCCGTCTTTCGCCCGAATACATGGCCTGCGTGGAGCGCGCGCTGGCCGTGGAGCTGGGGCTGTGAGCGGCAAATTGCGCGCCGGCGCTCAAAATGCGCAATCCGCTCTTGACAAACGGGAAAAGAGACGATATAATAACATTTGTCGTCAGCCGTATCCTGGGGTGTGCGCCACGGCTGCCGCTTTTACCCACATTTCATCAAAAGGATTCCGGGTCGGTATGCGGATGTCATGCCCCCGTGAGCCGCAAGGCTCTCGCCAGGGGACGGCAGTAAGCAGCCGCAGGTTTCCGCCCTGCCGGAGAGGCGGGTGAAAAAGCGGGGTCGAACGGCACTCACGGGATATTTCTTTTCGAGCCGGTCATTGCGATCGGCTCATTTTTTTGTACAAAAAAGCGCGCCCGCCGCTCAGGACGAGGCGCGCCGCCGGTCGCTCATCGCTTTTTAAACTCCCTGTAGGTCTGAACCAGCACGATAACGGTCGCAATCACCATGGCCGCGGTCGATACGATCATATATCCCATGATGTTCTTCCCTCCCTGTCCGCGCGTCAGCCCGGCGCGGCTTTATATGTCCGAACATAAGTATAGCACATTGCCGTCCGTTCGTCAAGCGCGAACCTCTCGCCGCGTGGCCGAATCGGTATGCGGGCAGCGGATAAAGGCGCTGTTCCGCGCTGACGCGGCAAAATGCTATCGCCAAATCATACGCGCGTGAATTGCGGGCCGGCGAAATGTTACGTTTGGCCGGATATAGGCCGGCAGAGGCGTTTGTGCGCGCGGGGGCTGTTCTGCGAAGCAGCAATCGGATGAGGTCGTTTCTCAAACACGCCGAGTTTTTCGTTCGATCACGCCTGCCATGCGTTTCTATTGGGAGGTTTTGCGTTCGATCACGCCTGCTGTTTGACGCATGAGCGCCAAACAGAACGGCTTGCGATATGTTCCGTTCCTATTCCGCCGTAGGTCGGGATCGCCAGTAGTGCGTTTTCGGATCTTCGGTGCGGTTATCGAGGATGGTGGGTTCACTTCGGGTTTGCGCGTTTTCTGGCGGCGATCCCGACGGGAGACGGAATCGGCGGTGCGGCAGGGTGCGTTTTTGCGTAATCATATTGGCTTTGTCGTGTTTTCCGCGGGGAGTCCGTTGGGGCTGCGCGCCCCAAACCTGCGCCAAAGAGTCTTCGACTCTCTGGACTCTCTTCACGCTGCGGCGGGGTCGGGTTAGTGCGTATAACGCCCCGCCGTCACCCGGGTACACAGAAACGTACAATCGGAGACCTGCCTGACTCTGACCTATGGTCAGGCAGGTCGTGTTGTATTGCGCGGTAGCAAGTGGAAGCCGGCACTGCCGGCCGGGTTGCACGCGCGAAGCGGTCTGGATGCGGCACAGCCGCCGGCTAGGGGATTTGACGGGTGCTGCCCGGGCCATGGCGCAGGCGTTCGAGCGCCCATTTGGCGCGTTCACGGCGATCCAGCTTCTTGAGCATCGCCCCATAAACCGCCGCGCCCAGACGCGCGCAGGACGCGTCCGGCATCCGTCCGGAATATTGCGCTTCCTCGATCAGCTCGGCAAACAGCGCAAAATCGCGCGGCGCTTCCGCCTGCTCGACGGCGCGCCTTGCAAACGATACCGGCGTTTCGCCGCCCTCCGGCGACAATCCGCGCCGCATCAGCAGCGTCAGAATCGCGCGATACCAGACCAGCGCCTTCTCGCGCTCGTCCGCCGCCTTCGCCGCTCTGTAGCCCGGATCGTTCAGCCTGAGACGGCGCTTCACCCACAGCGCGGCGCAGGCCAGCAGCGCCATGATCAGGATCAGCATCCACCACAGCGTGCGCCGCTTCCCAGGCGGGTCGTTCGGCTGATCGCCGTCCGGCTCCGGCGTGGGCGTCGGCTCGTCCGGCTGATTGTCCGGCTCGGGCGTCGGCTCCTGCGTCGGCTCGTCGCTCGGCTCGTTTTCGGGCTGATCGGTCGGCTCCGGCTCGTCCGGCACCGGCGCTTCAGTCGGCTCCGGGGTGGGCGTCGGCGTCGGCGTGGGGTCGGGCAGCTGGTTGTCCTGCTGCTCGGCGTTCGGCGGCACGATATGGCGGGAGGAATACGCCGTGCCCGGCGTTACGTCAAACTCCAGCCAGCCGATCCCGTTAAAGTACAGCTCGGCCCAGGCGTGCGCATCCTCGGCGGTCACCTCGATCGTGCCCGTGCCATTGTCCACCGCGCAATAGCCCTCGGCGTACCGGCTCGGGATCCCCGCCAGGCGCGCCATGACCGCCATGGCCGAGGCGTAATAGGTGCAGTAGCCCTGCTTTTCATCCAGCACGAACCACGACACAAAATCGCGCCCCTCCGGCGGATACGCGCCGTCGAGCGTATAGACAAAGCCGTCGCGCAGATAATCGGCGATGGCATAGGCCTTCTCGATGGGCGTTTCGCAGTCCTTCACGATGTCCATCGTCAGCCAGTACAGCTCGGACTCGATGCCGGCGGGCAGCGCCATATACTCGTTGCACACGTCCATCCAGTGCGGATCGTCCGCGCTCATGGCCGCGTTCACGGCGGCGACCAAATCGTCCCGCGTCGCATCGACGATCCAGCCGGACACGCCGTAGCTGTCGCCCGCCTCAACGCCGCGCGTGATGAAAACCTCGCCGGTTTCGTTGTAATAGGTCACCAGATCGAGCGCCACATCCAGATTGTCCAGCCGCGCGGGCACGAACAGCGTCGATGTGCCGCTATGGTCGAACGTGATGCTCACGTCGATTTTTTTAAGGCACTTCGCCAGATTTTCATTGAGATCGGCGTTGAAGGCCGCCTCGAGCTTCTTGCGGCGCGTCGGATCGATGACCAGATAGCGGCTGTTGACCGCCTCGTCCACCCAGTTTGCGCCCGTATAGGTGCGGCTGATCGCGCCGCGCAAAAGCAGCGTGTCCTCCGACTCAACCGTCATAATCCGCTCGTCGCGCGGCTCTGCGCGCCCGCCCAGCAGATCGCTGCGGGGCTGATATCCGTCGCCGGACACCGAATAGACCGTGCGCGGATCGTTAAAGCGGAAATAATCGTTAAACAGCTCGCGCACCTTGTCGGCGCAGTCCTGAAGCGGCTGGAAGGTCGTGCCGGGCGCGGGCAGCAGCATGAGCGTCAGCGCCGCCGCGATGAGCGCCGCGGGCAGAGCGCGCAATATCGCGCCGTTCTCCCGATAGGCGCGGGCATAGAGCACCGCCAGCGCGATCAGGCCGGGGGCCAGCGTCGCCGCGGAAAACTCCGCGTCCATAATCCAGTGCCCCAGCAGCACGAACACGAACAGCAAAAGCGCCGGATACACGCCGCCGCTCATCCGCACCAGAAAGAGCGACAAAAGGCCGAACACGAGCGAAAGCAGGACGCACAGCCCCATCGCCTCCGGCGCGGCCATCGCGCCTCCCTCGGTCAAAACGGCGCTCATGCTCTGCACAAGGCGCGTGAAAAAGGCCGCGGGCGAGCGCGTGAGCGCCAGATACACCGCCAGCATGGCCGCCGCCGCAAGCGAAAGCGCCGCCGTCAGCCGGTTAAACAGCATCAGCGCGCCGAAGAGCGAAAACGCCAGACACAGCGCCGCCGCCGTCCACACCGGCACGGGTGCCGAAAACGACTCCAGCACCGCCTCGGTCAGCGACAGGCTCAGCATCAGCGCAATCAGCACGGACGCGCCCAGATCAGTCAGTTTTTCACGTAGCTTCATCTCATAATATCCCTCTCGGAAGCCGCGGCTCCCGATATTGCCTCAAAACAGGGAACGTCCGCCCTAGGCGCTCTTTCCCGGCGCGGGAGCACACTGCTCGGCGCGCTGCCACGGGTTGACCGTCTCAACGTCTATGCCGGCAAGCTCCAACCGCCTTTTGAGCGTCTCGTGATCGGCGTGAACGACCTCCGCCACCCAGATATAGCGCACCTGAACGCCCAATTGGTCAATGCGCATCGCCAGCTCGGCCAGCGCCGCGTTCATGCGCGTGGTCACGACGATCAGCGCGCCCGTGCGCTGAAGCCGGCGCATTTCCAGCGCGATGACCTGCTCGAACGAATAGGGGCTGTCGAACGAGAGCGGCGTGAGCACCTCCAGAAAGCGCCCGATGTCCGCCACCGACTGGCCGACCGGCTCGGCGGGCTTCGTCGTGTTGAGCGGCATGCGCACTGTGTAGCCGGCCGTCATCTGGCTGAGCGCCGCGCCCGCCGCCGCCTCGCACAGCACGTCCTCGATGGTGCGTATATGCGATCTGAGCGCGTTGACCGGCGCGCAGTCCATCAGGATCAGCACGTCGGGGCGCGCCGATTCCTCAAACGTGCGCACGAGCAGCTCGCGCCGCCTGGCCGACAGCTTCCAGTGAATGTTCTTCATGCTGTCGCCGTCCTGCCAGGCGCGCACGCCGGAGGGCGACGCGCGATCCTCCGTCATGCGCACGCGACCCTGCGGCCCCATGTCGCCGGGCCGGATGCTCATCGGCGCGATTCTGCGCGGCCTCGGCACGACCATGACGCGCGCCGAGCTGCCCTTTATATGCTTTGAAAACGTAAACAGGCCGAACACGTCGGTCACGCTCACGCGCGAGACGCCCACCTCATAGACGCCCCTGTGCGCGCAGCGGATGTTATAGCGATACTGCCGGCTTTTAAGCGGCGGCACGCTGACCGACATCCGCCCCACCTCGCGATTCTCGCCGGGCGTGGACACCTCAAGCTCCACGACGCCCACCGGCAGAAACG
>SFOF01000080.1 GCA_004552515.1 Clostridiales bacterium | reverse complement strand
TCATCGACAACTCCAAGACCTTCACCGACGTGCCCGAGAACCACGGGCTGACGATCTTTTATGAATCCGTCGCGCAGGAGCAGCGGCTGCGCCTTGCGCCCGGTCGCCTGGAAGATGGTGATCGCCATGAAATTGACGGCGGTGGACGGACAGGCAAGGCAGATGATTTTCAGGAAGCTCTGTCCATAGCGAACGGTGTCCGCATCGTTGATAAAGCAGCGGGTGATAGGCACAGCCAGGAACCACAGCAGCAGCGCGCCGGCGCACGCCGCCAGCAGGCTGTACAGAAGCGCCGTGCGGTTAGGATGTCAACGGCCGTTAAGCGTTGAATATCCCATAGAATAGGAAGAAACCGCCCAACCGCCGCGATCGGCACGCAGCCCCGCACAGCGCTCTCAGGCAAGCGCCGCAGGGCCGTCCGCTATCTCTGATTTTTCCATTGAGTGGGCGTGCGGCCGGTCGCCTCGCGGCAGGCGCGGTCGAGCGCGCGCAGACTGGCGAACCCGCTGCGCCGCGCGATTTCATCGACGCCCAGATCGCCCCCGCGCAGCAGTGAAAGCGCCGTGTCCAGCCGGCAGCGCGTGAGCAGCGTGCGGAAATTCACATTCAGCGCGCGATTGAAGCGCCGCGACAGATAGTGCTTCTCATAGCCCAGCGCTTCGGCAATCCCCGCCATGGTGAGCGTTTCGTCTCCGGCGCGTTCGCTCATCTCGGCCAGCACCCGCGCGATCAGCTCGTCCGTCTCGCTGCCCGCGACCAGTTCTGCCTGCTCGATAAACGCCGATAAGAGCGCATAGAGCGCCGCCCTGCGCCGATAGGGCGAGGACGCTTCCGCCTCAAGGACCACGCGCGCATACTCAAAATCGCATATATTGGGGCGAAAAACGCTCGATACGGCGTGCCTGCCGCGCAGAAAGGCGAAGACGTCGCCCGCATAGTCGGCCGAGAACACCGTCACGATGACCTCGGACGCGGCGGGCGTTGAATAGCCGTGCGGCTCGTGCGGAAGGACGAGCGCCGCGTCGCCCGCGTGGAGCGTCTCCGTGCGCGCCCCCACGCTCAGTACGATTTCGCCGCTTAACGCGATCACAAGCTCGGGATGGCGGTGCAGATGCGTCGAAAACGCAAAATCGACATAGCGCCGGCAGTCGTATCGGCCTGGCATGAGCGAGTTTTCAATTTGATAATAGGCCATGAGTTTCCCCTCAAAAAGACACTTTTTGTCTCACATTGTATACCCGCGTGTATTCCCTTTCAGCAAGGATCGTGTTAAAATGAGCATGGAAAATAAGTGAACAGGGAGGATTTCCAGCATGAAGAACGACATCACCGTGCTCTTTGCTCAGTCGCGTGGCACGATCAATCCGAACATATACGGCCATTTCACAGAGCATATCGGCGGCGTGTTTTACGACGGGCTGTGGGTGGGCGAGGACAGCCCGATTGAAAACGTGCGCGGCTTCAGAAAGGCGCTCGTGGACAGCTTTAAGAAGATCAATCCCAGCATCGTGCGCTGGCCGGGCGGCTGCTTTGCCGAAACCTACGACTGGCGTGACGGCATCGGCCCGCGCGAGAAGCGGCCGCGGCGCATCAACTGGTGGTACAACTGGGACAGGCGCGTGGAGAGCAATCAGGTGGGCACGCACGAGTTCATGGATTTCTGCGAGCAGGTGGGCGCGCAGCCCTACGTCGCGGCCAACATGACCACGCTGCCCGCGCTGCACATCCGCAACTGGATGGAATATTGCAACGCGCCCGCGCACGTCTCCACGCTGGCCGACGAGCGCGCCGCAAACGGCCATGAAGCGCCCTTTGGCGTGCGCTATTGGGGCATCGGCAACGAGAACTGGGGCGGCGGCGGCAACATGAGCGCCGAGATGTGCGCGCGCGAGTATATGCGCTTTGATACGATCTGCTCCAGCCTGCCCGGCGAGACGGTTACCGTGGCCTGCGGCGCGAACGGGCACGACGTTTCCTGGACGCGCGAGATGATGCGCACAATGGCGCAAAAGGGCGTAAGGCCCGGCGCGCTCAGCGTGCACTACTACTGCGGCACCGCCGGCACGCCGCAGGAGTTCACCGACGACGAGTGGTATCAGCTGCTGCATCAGGCGAACTATATGCAGAACATCGTGGACGACAACCGCGCGGCCATGGACGAGTTCGATCCCGAGCGCGAGGTTATGATGTACGTCGATGAGTGGGGCTGCTGGCATAAGGACGGCAGTGGCCCCAGCAAGGGCTATAACCTCTTCGAGCAGCAGAGCAATATGCGCGACGCGGTCGTGACCGCGCTGACGCTGAACATATTCAACGACCGCTGCGACGTCGTGGGCATGGCCAATGTGGCGCAGCTGTGCAACAACCTGCACGCGCTCTATCTGGCCTCGGGCGAGCATTTCGTCGAAACGCCGACCTATCATGTGTTCGATCTGTACAAGACGCATCAGGGCGCGCGCCAGCTGGGCGTGATGAACGAGTGCGGCACGTTCACGCCGCCGGAGGATAAGCAGCGCGCGTATAAGCCGCTCGACCGCGTGTCGGTCTCGGCCTCCCAGGCGGCGGACGGCACGGTCACGATCACTCTGGCGAACACCGATCTGCACGAGCCTGTGCGCGTGACGCTGCGCGGCGCGGGCGGCAGCCTGACCGGACGCGCCCTCATGCGCACGCTCTCCAGCGAGGACGCGCACACCTGCAACACATTCGAAAACCCCACCGCCGTCACGCCGGTCGAGCGCACGATCGACTTTGCCGACGGCGACGCGCTCATACTGCCCGCGGCCAGTGTGACCGGCGTTGTGATTACGCCCATCGCGCAGTAAAATGACATAGAAACGCGGCGTTCGCCCCTGTGCGGTGAACGCCGCGTTCTTTATAGCCGCGTCGTTTCGACGAAGTGACCCCGCTCGCGAAGGAGCGTGATGAGATCGGCGGTTTTCAGCCAGACGGTCGCCGTGTTGTCGTTGGGATGCACGGCGATCAGACCGTCGTCCTCCAGCAGCGCTTCATCAATGAAGAGCGCGACGCGGCGCGTCTCGTCGTTCAGCAGCCCCAGCGGCGTGACGGAGCCGGGAGTCAGCGCCAGCAGCGCCGCCAGCTCCTCGTTCGAGGCAAAGCTCAATGGCCGCGTGCCGTGCGCGTGGCGAAAGGCCTTCAGATCGACGCGCTTTTCGCCCTTGACGGTGATGAGATAGTAGCGTTGCTTTTTGTCGTCCCGCACAAAGAGGTTCTTTGCGTCGGCCTCGGGGTGCGGAAGCGCGATTTCGGCCAGATCGGCCATGTTATAGACGGCTTTGTGCTCGACCAGCTCGAACGGTATACCGCGCGATTTCAGCAGCGCGAGGACGTCGCTTCTGTTCATGATGCGTTTTTCCTTTCTCTTTCCCTGTAAAAAAAGTATAGCATAAGGCCCGCACGCTGTCCAGAGCGAAAAAAACACCCCTTGGCGGCACGCTCAATCCTGTGTTATAATGCCGGAGGGGAGGGAGATAACGTGTATAAGCTCTTGATTGTCGAGGACGACGCGGGCATCGCCGCCGCGATTAAGGCGCAGGCTGAGGCGTGGGCGATGTCCTGCCGCGTGATTGAGGATTTCCGCGGCGTGATGCGGGAATTTGCCGAATTCCAGCCGCATCTGGTGCTGATGGACATTTCGCTGCCCTTCTTCAATGGCTATCACTGGTGCGCGGAGATTCGGCGGGTGTCGAAAACGCCGATCATATTCATTTCCTCCGCGTCGGATAATATGAACATCGTCATGGCGATGAATATGGGCGGCGACGATTTTATCGCCAAGCCGTTCGACATGGCCGTGCTGATGGCCAAGGTGCAGGCGCTGCTCAGGCGCTCGTATGATTTCGCCGCGTCCGCGCCGCTGATCGAGCACAAGGGCGCGATCCTCAATCTGGGCGACGGCACGCTGACCTATCAGGGCGCGGCCATTCCGCTGAGCAAGAACGAATATCGGATCCTGCTCTCCCTGATGGAGAACAAGGGGCGCGTCGTGAGCCGCGAAAAGCTGATGGAGCGCCTGTGGGAGACCGATTCGTTCATCGACGAGAACACGCTGACCGTGAATGTAGGAAGGCTCAGGCGCAAGCTGGAGGCGGCGGGGCTGAAGGACTTCATCGCGACGAAAATCGGCGTGGGCTATATTGTGGGGTAGACGGGCATGAAGCTGTTTCTTTCCTATCTGAAGAGCCGGCGGCGCGTCATGGCGGCGCTGTTTGTGGCGGCGGCGGTGTTTGCCGCGGCGTTTTATCTGTATCATCTGCCGCTGGAGGCCGTGGCCTATCCCGTGCTGCTGTGCGCGTTTTTCGGCGCGATTGCGCTCTGCGTGGATTTCCGGCGCGTGCGGGCGCGGCACATCCATCTGCTGGAAGCGGTTCGTCAGGCGGGGACGCTTGAAACCGAGCTGCCCGAGGCGGATTCGATCGAGGAGGCGGACTATCGCGCGCTGGTGGCCGCGCTGCGCCGCGCCATGACCGATTCGGCCGACCAGGCCGCCGCGCGCTATCGCGACACGATCGACTATTACACCGTCTGGGCGCACCAGATCAAAACGCCCATATCCTCCATGCGCCTGACGCTGCGGGGCGAGGATTCGGAGGCCTCGCGCGCGCTGAATACCGATCTGATGCGCATAGAGCAGTATGTCGATATGGTGCTGGCCTATCTCCGGCTGGATTCCGAATCGAGCGACTATGTGTTCCGCAGCTATGATCTGGACGAGATCGCGCGCCGCGCCGTGCGCCGGTTTTCGACCGAGTTCATCGCGCGGAAGATCCGGCTGGAGTATGCGCCGCTCGATACGCGCGTGGTGACCGATGAAAAGTGGCTGGGCTTCGTCGTGGAGCAGGTGCTCTCCAACGCGCTCAAGTACACGCGCGAGGGCAGCGTGCGGATTTATATGCGCGCGCCGTATGTGCTGTGCATTGAGGATACGGGCATCGGCATCGCCGCGTCCGATCTGCCGCGCGTGTTCGAGAAGGGCTATACCGGCTTCAACGGGCGGGGCGGCGCGCGTGCCAGCGGCATCGGGCTGCATCTCTGCCGCCGCGTGTGCGACAAGCTGGGCGCGGCCATCAGCGCGGAATCGGAGGCCGGATGCGGCACGGCGATATTGATCGATCTGCATCGCCCCGAGGTGAAGGCGGAATAGAAATATTCCCGATGTGACAGAACTGTAAGACGCGCGGGGCGAAACGTAAGGCGTTTGCATGGCGATGAGCGATCCGTTTTGCTAAAATGGTATCCGTCAAAGGGCGTTAGAACAAACAAAACGGATCGGAGGATCGACAATGAGCATATTGGAAGTAGAGGGCCTCAAAAAGGTTTATACGACCCGCCTGGGCGGCAAGGGCGTGGAAGCGCTGCGCGATGTGAACTTCAGCGTTGAAAAGGGCGAGTACGTCGCCATCATGGGCGAGTCCGGCTCGGGCAAGACGACGCTGCTCAACATTCTGGCGGCGCTCGACAAGCCCACCGGCGGCCGCGTGCTGCTGGACGGAAAGGACTTGAGCCAGATCGGCGAGGCGGCTGTGGCGGCGTTTCGGCGCGACAACCTCGGCTTTGTGTTTCAGGAGTTCAATCTGCTGGACACGTTTACGCTGGAGGACAACATCTATCTGCCGCTGGTGCTCTCCGGCAAGCCCTATCGCGAGATGAAGGAGCGGCTGAACACCGTCGCGGCGCGGCTGGGCATCGCGGGGCTGCTGAAAAAGTACCCCTACGAGGTGTCCGGCGGCCAGAAGCAGCGGGCGGCCGTGGCGCGCGCGCTCATCACCAATCCCAAGCTGATACTGGCCGACGAGCCGACCGGCGCGCTCGATTCGCACTCGACCGACGAGTTGCTGCGCCTGTTTGAGGAGATCAACCGGCAGGGACAGACCATCCTCATGGTCACGCACTCGGTCAAGGCGGCCAGCTCGGCGAGCCGCGTGCTGTTCATCCGCGACGGCGAGGCGTATCATCAGATCTATCGCGGCGAGGACAGCAGCGAGCAGCTCTATCAGAAGATTTCCGACACGCTGACCATGCTGGCGACGGGCGGTGATCGGGCGTGAAAATCGGCTTTTATCCCAAGCTGGCCATCGACGGCCTGCGCAAGAACCGGCGCATGACGCTGCCCTATATCCTCACCTGCGTGGGCATGGTCATGATGTTCTATATCGTCACATTCCTGCATTACAGCGACAGCATTACGACCATGCGCGGCGGCTCGACCATGCGGATGTTCATGGGGCTGGGCAGCGTCGTCATCGGCGTGTTCGCCTGCCTGTTCCTGTTCTACACAAACGCGTTCCTCATGCGCCGGCGCCGCCGCGAGTTCGGCCTTTACAACGTGCTGGGCATGGGCAAGCGCAACATCGCGCTGATCCTGTTCTGGGAGACGCTGTTCGTGGCCTTTATCGCGCTCTCGGGCGGCCTGACTGCCGGCATTGTGTTTTCCAAGCTGGCCGAGCTGGGCATGGTCAACATCATGCGCCTCAATGTGGACTACAAGCTGACCGTCAGCTGGGACAGTGTGCGCGCAACGCTCATCACATTCGGCGCGATCTTTATCCTGCTGCTGCTCAACAGCGTGCGTCAGGTGCATTTCTCCGGCGCGCTGGAGCTTATGAAGAGCGAAAACGTCGGCGAAAAGCCGCCGCGCGCCAACTGGGCGCTGGGACTCTTGGGCGTGATCGTGCTGGGCGCGGCCTACTGGCTGGCCATTTCGGTCAAGGAGCCGATTTCGGCGATGTTGTGGTTCTTCACGGCGGTGATCATGGTCATTGTCGCGACATATCTCATCATGATTTCCGGCTCGGTGCTGCTCTGCCGCGTATTGCAGAAGAACAGGCGCTGGTACTACATGCCCGCGCACTTCGTGTCCACGTCGTCCATGGCCTACAGAATGAAGCGCAACGGCGCAGGTCTGGCCTCGATCTGCATACTGGCCACAATGGTGCTGGTGATGATTTCGTCCACGAGCAGCCTGTTTTTCGGCTCGGAGGAGGCGCTTTCCAGCCGCTATGCGCGCGACCTCAACATCGACGTGCGTCTGGAAAAGGTTTCCGACTGCGCGGTCGAGACGGCCGATATGCTGCGGGAAGCGGTGCATGGCGCGGAGAAGAAGCTGGGCGTTGAGGAGAGCGATGTGATCGAATACCGCTGCGCGATGGTCAGCGGCCTGCTCAAGGACGGCGTGCTGTATCCCGACGCGGACGAGGCGGCGGAGAACGGCTTTTCCTATGACGATGTGTGCGACGTGCTGTTCATGCCGCTCGAGGAGTACAACCGCCTGAACGGCACGGACGCGACGCTGGCCGCCGACGAAGTGATGACGGTGTTTCGGCGTTCGAAGTATCGCTACAATTCCTTTACCGTGGAGGATCTGGGCAAGACGTTCCATGTGAGCGATCAGAAAGCGGTCTTTCCGGAAAACGGCCTGTCCGCCGCGACGATCGCCGACACGCTGCTGGTCGTGCTGCCCGATTTTGCAAACGACCTGGCGCCGCTCGAGGATCGGAAGACGATGAACGGCTATCGCGTGTTGTCGCTGCGCTGGTTCTACGACTTCAATTTGCCCGAGACGATGAGCGCGGAGGAGAAGCTGTCGGTTTACGACAACCTTTATCCGCTGCTGTCCGAAGCGTCGTCGGCGACGGCGGTGCGCGCGCTGACGGTCGAATCGCTCGAGTGGAACCGCGAGGACTTTTACGGCACCTACGGCGGGCTGTTCTATCTGGGCATTGTGCTGAGCATTGTGTTCCTGTTCGGCGCGGTTCTGATCATCTATTACAAGCAGATCTCCGAGGGCTATGAGGATCAGGCGCGCTTTGACATCATGCGCAAGGTCGGCATGACGAAGAAGGAGATTCGCCGCAGCATCAATTCTCAGCTGCTGACCGTGTTCTATCTGCCGCTGGCGCTGGCGGGGCTGCACATGGCCTTCGCCTTCCCGATGATTCGCCGGCTGCTCATGCTCTTCAATCTGACCAACATCGGCCTGTTTGCCGTTGTGACGCTGATCAGCTACGCCGTGTTTGCGCTGTTCTATGCGCTGGTATACCGCATCACATCCAATGCGTACTACAACATCGTCAGCGAGGCCCGGCCGGAATAACATCATATGTGTACATCGCGCCGCCGCGTTCAGGGGTTCAACGCGGCGGCGCGGGTCTGTTCGGGGGTTACGTTTCTATTGCGGCGTTTTGCGTTGGATTGCGGCTGTCTTTACGTTTCTATTGCGGCGTTTTGCGTTTGGTTCACGCCTGTCTTTTTTTCTTTTTCAGGAAAAAAGAGACGGCTTGCGATATGCTGCGTTTCTATTCCGCGCGGGTCGGGATCGCCATAGTGCGTTCTCGAATGCCGTGCGGTTATCCGACTTCGTCGGTTCACTTCGGGTTTGTGCGTTTCTTCTGGGCGATCCCGACGGAGTACGAAGGAACGCGGGGAACGAAGACGGCGGCGTGGCGTAAGTACGCTTTTGCGTGAGCCTATTGGCTTTGCTATGCTTTCCGCGGGGAGTCCGTTGGGGCTGCGCGCCCCAAACCTGCGCCAAAGAGTCTTCGACTCTCTGGACTCTCTTCATTGGGTTCGCGGTAAAGTACGTCTTTGTAAAACCGCACAATAATGGCTATCCTCGAACTGCCGCATCCACACCGCGCAACACC
>SFOF01000079.1 GCA_004552515.1 Clostridiales bacterium | reverse complement strand
ATTGTCTGCCGCTGCTCTGCTTCTTTCTTCAGCATTTTCATCACCTGTTCTCATTATATCAAAAAAGACCGCTTTACGCGACCTTTTTTGACAGGCTGAGCAAAGCCATCCTTATAACGGATGGCTTTGCTTTTTATGATGGGCGAATAGGCGCTACAAATCCTATGTTCACCGGGAAGGGATGAAAAAGAGCTTTGGCAGAAGTCATGGACTCGTTTGTCGGATGCGGCTCCGCGGGGAAGTTGCAGGGTGCGAAAGCGGCTTGAACGAATCCCGGAGCGGAGAATTTGCGAAGCGGGGCGTGTGATTGGGCAGGCGGATAGCTGGTATTGGTTTGCGCGCAAACTGCGGGCTATGAAGGGAAATTTAGAAAAATTCAACAAAAGGAACCGCCCTATTCCGACGGTTTTCATTCTCCGCAGGAATGAGTTTTCTGATATTTTGCGGGCGTAAAGCCTGTTTTTTCGCGGAAGAGCTTAATGAAATAGGGTGCGGAGGCGTAGTGCAGGCGCTCGCAGACGCTGCTGACCGATTCGCCGGCGAGCAGCAACTCCTTGGCGCGCGCGATGCGCAGATCAATCAGCAGCTCCTTGTAGCTCATGCCCGATTCGCGGGCGATCAGGCGGCCGATCTGCTTGCCGGACAGCCCGAACGCGCCGGAGATCATCTCCAGTGAAAGGTCGTAATCCAGCAGATGCTCGCGGATATAGGCGACGATCTGCTCGCCGCGCGGATCGGCCGGTTCGGCGGGATCGGCCTTCACGGCGTCGCAGATTTCGGCGATGATGAGCCGCAGTTCGCGCTGGCTGCTTTCATCGAGAGGATGCTCGCCGATGCGGGCGGCGCGCTCAGGATTCAGCGGTATGCCGCGGCTCTGGGAGAGCAGCGAGAGCCGGCCGATTACGTCCGCATAGACGCGGCTCTGCATGGCCGGGGCGGGGAAGCGGCGCGTCAGTATGTCGTTGATTTCATTGAGCGATGAAAGCGCGGCGGCGCAGTTGCCCTGACGGACGGCCTGCAGGAGCAGATCGGCCGCGCTTTCGGCCTGCTGGGAATGAACCTCCTGCTGCGGCACGGTCTTGAGCATGGCGTCGGAGAGCGAGGCGGGGATCTGCGCGAGGCTTGAAACGGGCCGGCCGCAGCCGATGCGCGGAGGCTGCCGCATTTCCATTTCGAAGATTTCGGACAGGATGTCGGTCAGGGCGGGGAAGGTTTCGTCGTCATCGGAGGAAACCAGCACCACCAGCATGGGCCGGCTGTCCAGCGGCACGGCGTAAAAGCCGGTACCGTCCGTGGTCAGGCTTTCGATGGACTGGATCAGGCTCTCGATATTCCGCGCGAGGGCCTCGCTTTCCCAACTCAACAGCGCGGCGGAGAACCACGGGCCGTCCAGATTGATCGACACGACGCGCATGGCCTCCAGCGTTTGCGGCGAGGATTCGCCGTTCAGGAGCGCCAGCAGCAGCGATTCGCGCAGACTCCGGCGCTGGGCGTCAACCTGCCGCAGCAGCGTGTCCAGCTGTGTTTCGGACAGGCGGCGGTGGTGGATCGCCTGGGTCAGCGCGTTGTCGAGCAGCGTCAGCTCATCGTCCGTGCCGAGAGCGGACTTGTCCCAGATCGACTTGTGGTGCGTAAAGACCCTGTGCAGCGGCAGATAGGTCATATAGGCCAGCACAAGGCCGAGGGAAACCAGCAGCAGCGTGGACAGCAGGGACAGCCGCGTGCAGAGCCGGCGGAAACGGAGCAGCTCGCCGTATTCCGAATCGGCCGACGGCATCAGCGATACGGTGAAGCCCTCGACCGTACAGGCATTGAGGCTGCCCTCCGGCGCGCTGCCATAGGCGATGTCCACGCGGCTCTCAAAGCCGCCGGAGCACAGCTCGATGCGCCGCATCAGCGCGGCGTGAGGAACATAGGCGCTGAGCCAGGCGCGGCTGTTTTCGGACTGAGAACTGGAAAAAACCAGCGCATAGCACAGCAGATAATTGTCCTCGGGCAGCGTGATCACCTGAAAATCGGCGGTGCTTGTAATGGCCTCGTACAGCGCCTGCGTGCTCTGGGCCGGCCAGTTCAGCTGAGTCTGCGCATAGAGCGGGAACGGCATTTTGCCGTCGTGATGGAATATGTCGTCCGAGCCGTCGTAGAGCATGAACAGATCGGACGCGATGGGGGAATGGGTTTTATACTTGCCCAGATCCTCCAGCATATCGATTTCGTAAAAGCGGCTGCGGGCGAGATAAGCCGGCTGATAGCATTTCGCGCCGTAAATCTGATAGGAAATGTTTTTGAGCAGCGAGAGCTGGGCGGACAAATCCTCCGAGACGAGCGTCAGCTTTTTCGCCTCGGCCGCCTGGAGCGAGGCGTTCAGCGCGCTGGCCGAAACGTTGAACAGCAGGACGACCACCAGCACGCAGCCGGTCAGCGCGATGGAAAGATAGTACAGGAAATATTTGTGCAGCACCGATTGCCGGAATATCATGCGGTGTTTGGAAGGCTTCATGAATGACGCGCCTCTTTCCATTGATACTCTTACGATAGGCCAATGTAAGAATAAGGCTCTCTTTTCATAGTATCAATTTAACTGGAATTTGTCAATAACGCAAAACAGACATCGCGCGATGTCCGAAAAAAGGAATTGCAAAACAGCTGAAAATGTCTGATTTGGAATGAAATGTCCGGAAAATGGATATTGAAAATACATTAAGCGGCGGTTATACTGTGCTTGCAGTCCGGCGAAGCGGCTGCGACAGAGAAGGAGTGAGGGCGCGAATGAACGCGGGAACTCAGGCTGGAATCCGGCGCAGGCAGAGGCTGCGTCTGGCGGGGCGCTACTGGCAGCTGTATCTGCTGATCCTGCCGCTGATCGTCTATCTTTTCATATTCAACTATATGCCGATATACGGCGTGCAGATCGCCTTTAAGGATTTCCGGACGAATTTGGGCATATGGGGCAGCCCGTGGGTGGGGTTCAAGCACTTTGTCCGCTTTGTGACCTACCGCGGCTTTCCCAAGCTGCTTCGGAACACGCTGACGCTCAGTCTGTATTCCATCGCGACGTTCCCCTGCGCGATCATATTCGCGCTGATGCTCAACGAGCTGCGCGCGCAGAAGTTCAAAAAGACGGTGCAGATGATCTCCTACGCGCCGCACTTTATTTCCACGGTGGTCATCTGCGCGATGCTGAAGCTGTTCTGTTCGCGCAGCGCGGGCATATTCAACAATCTGGTTGAGATGCTGGGCGGCGTGCGGCAGGATATGCTCTCCAATCCGACGCTGTTCCCTCATCTATATGTGTGGTCGGGCGTATGGCAGGAGCTGGGCTGGGGCGCGATCATCTATCTGGCGGCGCTCTCGGGCGTGTCGGGCGAGATGGTGGAGGCCTCGCTGATCGACGGCGCGAATCGCCTTCAGGTCATCTGGTATATCAACATCCCCACGATTCTGCCCACGATCGTCATTATGCTGATCATGCGCTGCGGCAGCGTGCTGTCCGTCGGCTTTGAGAAGGTCTATCTGATGCAGAACGCGCTCAATCTGGACGCGTCGCAGATCATATCGACCTACGTCTACGAAATCGGCCTTCAGGGCGGCCAGTTCAGCTATTCCGCGGCGATCGGGCTGTTCAACAATGTGGTGAATATTCTGATTCTCCTCCTGGTGAACAGAATTTGTAAGAGCGTGTCCGAGATCGGCATCTGGTAGGAGGAAGAAGCATGAACAAAATCAAGAGAACGCGCGCCGACGCGGCGTTTGACGCGGTCAACATCGCGCTGCTGGCGATACTGACGCTCATACTGTTTTATCCGCTGTATTTCGTATTGATTGCGTCCGTGTCCGATCCCTACGCCATCGCGCAGGGCAGCGTGAAGCTGTTTCCCGTCCGGCCGACGCTGGAGGCCTATCAGAACATCATGAAGGACGCGCGCATCTGGCTGGGCTATCGCAACACAATCGTCTATACGGTGCTGGGCACGCTATTGAGCCTCGCGCTGACCATCCCCTCGGCCTATGTGCTGAGCAAGAAGGATCTGCCCGGCCGCGCGATCCTGATGACGTTCTGCCTCATCACGATGTACTTTGGCGGCGGTCTGATCCCGACCTATCTGATCGTAAAGAAGGTCGGCCTGCTCAACAGGGCGTATACGCTGATTGTGCTGGGCAGCGTGAGCGTGTACAATATCATCGTGACGCGCTCGTTCTTCCAGTCCACGCTGCCCGATTCGCTGTTTGAATCGGCGCGCATCGACGGCGCGAGCGAAATGAGGATGTTCTTCTCGATCGCGCTGCCGCTGTCCGGCTCGATCATCGCCGTCATGGCGCTGTATTACGGCGTGGGGCGCTGGAACGAATTCTTCAATGCGCTCATCTATGTATCGAACGTCGATTATCAGCCGCTCCAGCTGGTGCTGCGCAGCCTGCTCCTGCAAAGCCAGCAGGCCGTCATGGACGCGGCGCTGACCGACGATCCCGAAATGCTGGCCGACGCGGCGCGCCTGGCCTACATGGCCGAGGCGATGAAATACGCCATCATATTTATTGCCGCCGCGCCGCTGCTGATCGCCTATCCCTTCGTGCAGAAGCATTTCGTCAGGGGCGTCATGATCGGCGCGCTGAAGGGATGAGCCGCATCGCGAAATGAAACGGCATTATGCCGTTCAATAGAAAGGAGAATCCCCATGACCCACAAGACTCTCTGGAAGATTCTTTCCCTGACGCTGGTTCTGCTCATGGTCGCGACGGGCGCTCTGGCCGCTCCGGCGTACATGAACATGGACAGCGAACTGCCCATCGTCAAGGACGGCGAGAAGGTCACCGTGACGCTGATCTCCACGCAGTCCGACTCCTATCCCAGCAAGCCCGAGGACATCTGGCTGTGGGAGTATATGCGCAGGGCCATGAACATCGATCTCCAGGTGGAGCACGTCTTGCAGAGCGCGCAGGAGGAGCGGCTGAACCTCATGATGGTGTCCGGCGATCTTCCGGATATCCTGATCGGCTTCGGCCTGGACACCACCAAGCTGATCCGCTACGGCTCGGTTGAAAAGCAGCTGCTGAACATCGCGCCCTATCTCACCGAGGAATACGCGCCCAACATGCTCAAGGTGATGGAGCAGTTCCCCGAGGTGCGTCCCCTCATCACCGCGCCCGACGGCGGTGTTTACTCTGTGTTTGACTACATCGAGGACATCGGCTACGGCCCGAAGCTGTTCGTGAAGGAGGCCTGGCTGAACGAAAAGGGCATCGCGCTGCCCGAGACGCTCGACCAGTTCACCGAGATGCTGCGCGCCTTCAAGGCCGAGAATCCCGACTCTGTGCCGCTCAACGGCTCCGTGAACGGCAATGATCCCCGCGCCTATCTGCTGACCGCGCTGGGCTATGTCACGATGGACGGCGCCGGCATTCAGGCCGCGCTGAAGGACGGCAAAGTCGTCATTCCGGCGCTGGACGCGGGCTATGTCGAAATGCTCAAGCTGATGAAGCAGTATTACGACGAGGGCCTCATTTCCGCCGATTTCTTCACGCTCGAGGGCACCGCGGTCAATGCGCAGATGGCCGAGGGCAAGGCCGTGGCTTCCGGCACCGGCGCGCCGTTTTTGCAGCTGCCCGAGAAGGCCGATTTCCAGCAGTGGGCGCACGCGAAGCCGCTTTCCAGCGCGCAGAACGACAAGGCCTTCTATGTGAACGGCGCGACGGTGAATATCGGCGGCATGGTATTTTCTGCTGCGACCGAGCACCCCGAGCTGCTCGTCCGCATCGCCGATTTCTTCTTCAGCAACAAGGGCGGCCTGTACAAGTGGTCCGGCCCGTGGTCGCAGTCCGAGGACACGCTGGGCATGATCGGCGGCTGGAGCTTTGAAGAGGGCAGCAACACCAAGTATTTCTTTGAGGACGTGGCTAGCGGCAAATATCCCAGCACCTTCGCGGCCATCTGCTCCACCATCGCGCCCTGGGGCGGCTCCGAAACCTTCGGCTACCGCAAGGACATCAATCCCAACGACGGCTCTCACGGCTCCGTGTGGCTGATGCAGGAAATGGCCGGTCTGGAGACGGTCGGCAAGGTCTATCGCGAGGATTACGGCGACGACTGCTGGCGCATGAGCCGCGAGAAGAACGCCATGCCCTATCTGACCACAGAGGTCTATCCCAACATCACCTACTTTACCGAGGACGAGTCCATCCGCATTAACGAGCTGCGCACCATGATCGAGCCGCACGTTGAGACGGAAACGGCCAAGTTCATCACCGGCGTGCGCCCGATCGAGGAGTTCGACAGCTATATGAAGGAACTGGAGGACATGGGCGCGCAGGAGCTGGTCGATTTCTACGCCAGAGCGTACGAGGCCTATCAGGCGAACATGGCGAAGTAATTCTATAGCCCCAAAAGCGGAGCTCGCGTCCCGGCGGCGCGGGCTCCCTTTACGATGAGCGCTGAAAAAGCGATGATAAAATATTTTTAGTGCCGCGCGGAACGGGATTGACGGCCATGGATCGCCGTGTTAAACTTTTATTATAGAAAGCGGCAAAATGGAGGAAATCGGATGAGTGAAAAAATCAGGCTGCGGCTGGATGAGGACGCGTCCTTCGGGTTTGGATGCGGCGCGCTCTGGTTTGAGCAGCGCGCGATTGGCTTTTCGGCGGCGGATATCCGGGAGGATGAGTGCGGAATATCCTTTCGCGTGACGGGCGCGGACGGCATTTCGTTTTCGGCGCGGCTTATCGTGCTGGAAAACGGCGTGGAGCTGCGCCTTTCGGGCGAGGGCTGCCCCGAGACGCTGGCCTATCCGGGCGCGACGCAGGTGCAGGCCGGCGATACGGCGCTGCTGCCCATCGGCGGCGGCTTTGCCTTCCCGGTGGACGACCCTGAGGTGCGGGTGATCCCCGAGGACGCGGCGGGCTGGTCGGTGTCGCAGTGCATGGGCATGACCGGCCTGACGCGCGGCGCGAGCTGGCTGGTGACGGCGATCGAGGATCCCTCCGATGTGATCGTCTGCCGGCGGAGGAACGCGGAAGGACTCTTGCAGCCGTTTATCCAGTGGACGGCGCAGGAGGGGCGCTTCGGCTATGAGCGCGTCGTGCGCTATTTCGCCGGCGAGACGGGCGGCCTGGCCGCGGCCTGCCGGGCGTATCGCGCCTACAGGCAGGCGCAGGGGCTGGTCGTGACGCTGAGGGAAAAGCGGGCGCAGGCGCCGCAACTGGATCGGCTGATCGGCGCGGCGGACGTGTGGCTGTGGCACGACGATTACGAAAAGGCCATGTATTCCGAATCGACCGCCGAGTTCGATCTGGACAACCATGAAAACGTGCTGCGCGTCATGGCCGACATGAAGAGCGCCGGACTGGAACGGGCGATCGTCGGGCTGTTCTTTAGAGACGACTGCCGCGCGTCCGAAGGGCTGTCCCATCTGGGCTATCTGGTGACGAAATACGACAATTTCTCGGATATACTGCCCGGCGACGTCGTGCCGCTGATTCCGAAATTCCGCATTCGCGAGTGCGATTACACCGAGCGGCGCGCGCACGGCTGGCCGCAGGATGTGCGCGTGAACCGCGACGGCAGTTTGTGCGGCGCGTGGGCGCTGCGCGGCACGGACGGCGTGATGCACGCGCAGAACAGCATGTGCGCGCGGCGCGCGGCCATTGCGGCGCGCCGTGAGGTGGGCGAATACGCGAAACGTTATGGCTGCGACGCGTGGTTCATCGACGTGATCGGCGGCGGGCTTCAGGCGTGTTACAGTCCGGCGCACCCGATGACGCGGCGCGAATCCCGCGCGCCCATCGTGGACACGCTGCAAAGTATGCTGGACGCGGGACTTGTGTCCGGCACGGAGGAGGGCGTGGAGTTCTGCGTGCCGGCGCTGTGCTATGCCGAGGGACGCATGAGCCCGCAGCAGTATCGCATCAATTATCTGGAATCCGGCCGCAGGAAGGCGCATCTCTATGCCGAAGGCGAGCACGAGCCGGTTTTCGATCGCTTCATGCTCAATCCGGCCTATCGCGCGCCGCTGTGGGAGATGGTGTATCACGACTGCACGGTGAGCTACTGGTATTGGGGCGACAGCTCGAACTGCTGCATGGAGCTGCTGCCGCGCCGCGATCTGTTCAACGCGCTCTACGGCACGCCGCCGCTGTACTCCTTCCACACGGGCGAGTGGCCGCTGATTCGTGAACGCGTGCTGGCCTCGCAGAAGCGCGCGTGCGCCGTGGCCCGGCGCGTCGGCTGGGAGGCCATGATCGATTTTGAGTATCTGACGGACGATAAGCTCGTCCAGCGCACCGTCTTTTCGGACGGCACAGCCGTGACGGTGAACTTTTCAGACCGGCCCTATTGCATGGAGGACGGAACGCAGCTTGCGCCGGAGGACTACCGCATGACCGGCGGCGCGGAGGGATGAGACATGAACGGCAATGAAGGAAAAACCGCGCTGGTGACGGGCGCGGGCATGGGCATCGGGCGCGCGGTGGCGCTGACGCTGGCGGAGGCGGGCTATGACGTAACCGTCCATTGCAACGGCAGCGTGGAGCGTGCGCAGGCAGTCAGGCAGGAGATTCAGGCCATGGGGCGGCGCTGCGAGATTGTTCGCGCCGATTTGTCCAGGCCGGAGGAAGCGGCGGCGCTGTTCGAGCGGCATGAGGCGCTCTTCGGGCGGCTGGATGCGTTCGTCGCCAACGCGGGACTGACGGTCAAGGGGCGCTTTGAGGAAATGCGGCCCGAGGAGATCGACCGGGTGTTCAGCGTCAATTTTCGCGGCACCTATCTGTGCA
>SFOF01000078.1 GCA_004552515.1 Clostridiales bacterium | reverse complement strand
ATGGGGTTGTTTTCGTGCGGCTTGTCTTTCAGGCCGCGCTTTTTTGCGCCATACGTTCAAATGCGACAAAAGGAAAGGAAGATACACCGCCATGCGCACTCTGTTTACCTCTGAATCCGTGACCGAAGGACATCCCGACAAAATCTGCGACCAGATTTCCGACTCCATTTTGGACGCCATACTCGCACAGGATCCCTATGCGCACGTCGCCTGCGAGTGCTGCACCACCACTGGCCTTGTGCTGGTCATGGGCGAAATCAGCACCACCGCGCGCGTGTCGATCGACAAAATCGCGCGCCAGAAGATCCTCGACATCGGCTATGACCGCGCCAAATACGGCTTTGACGGCGAGTCCTGCGCCGTGCTGACCGCGCTCGACGAGCAGTCCGGCGACATCGCCATGGGCGTGAACAATGCGCTCGAGGGCCGCGCCGAGGACGCGCACGACATCGGCGCGGGCGATCAGGGCATGATGTTCGGCTATGCCTGCAACGAGACGCCCGAATATATGCCCATGGCCATCGCCATGGCGCACCGCGTCACCCGCCGCCTGGCCGAGGTGCGCAAGGCCGGCCTTGTGGACTATCTCCGCCCCGACGGCAAGGCGCAGGTCACCGTCGAATACGACGACGGTCGTCCCGTGCGCATCGATACCGTCGTGCTTTCTACCCAGCACGCGCCCGAGGCAACGCATGAGACGATCGAGCGCGACATGATCGAGCTGGTCATCAAGCACGCCATTCCCGCCGAGCTGCTGGACGAAAACACCCGTTATCTCATCAATCCCACCGGTCGCTTCGTTATCGGCGGCCCGCAGGGCGATTCCGGACTGACCGGCCGCAAGATCATCGTGGACACCTACGGCGGCTACGGCCATCATGGCGGCGGCGCGTTCTCCGGCAAGGATCCGACCAAGGTTGACCGCAGCGCCGCCTATGCCACCCGCCACGCCGCGAAGAACCTCGTGGCCGCGGGTCTGGCCGACAAGTGCGAGATCGGCGTGGCCTATGCCATCGGCGTGGCGCGCCCCGTGTCGCTGTTCGTCGATACGTTCGGCACGGGCAAGCTGAGCGACGACAAGCTGGCCGAGCTGGTGAACAGGACGTTCGATCTGCGTCCCGCCGCCATCATCGACCGGCTGAACCTGCGCCGCCCGATCTACGCGCAGACCGCCAGCTACGGGCACTTTGGCCGCACGGACATCGATCTGCCCTGGGAGCATCTGGATTACGTCGATGTGCTGAAGAAGGCCGCCGAGGAGATGCGCTGATCCGTTAAGAGCATAAAGCAATCCGCGAGGGGAAGGGATTTCCTCTCGCGGATTGCTTTTGCGGGCGATGGATTGGCGTCATGCCGCCGTTATCGCTGACGCGGCGGCGTGTGGGGCGGTTTCATAGGATAGTGAATCGTGGGCCGGCGAAATGTTACAGCCTGCCGGATACAGACCGGCAGGGGCGTGGGTGCGCGCGGGGGCTGGCCTGCGGGGCGCGGGTGGTTCTGTTGGAATGTCTTGCGTTCGGTTCGCGCTCGTTTTGAGGTTCTGGCGCGGCGTCTTGTGTTCGTCCTGTGCCTGTCATACGTTTCTATTGGAATGTCTCTTTCGCTTGATCTACGCCTGTCGTGCGGCTCTTTCGGAATGTCTTATGTTCGATCACGCCTACTGTTTGCCGCATGGCGCCAAACAGGACGGCTTGCGGGAGGCTGCGTTTCTATTCCACCGTGGGTCGAGATCGCCGGTAGTGCGTTCTCGAATTGGCGATGCGGTTATCGGGCGTGGCGGGTTCACTTCGGGCTTGCGCGTTTCTTTGTGGCGATCCCGACGGAGGACGAAGGGACGAGGAAACGGGGAACGGAGTCGGCGGCGCGGCGTGGGCGCGTTTTTGCGTGGACATATTGGCTTTGTAATGTTTTCCGCGGGGAGTACGCTGGGGCAACAGGTGGAAGCCGCACTGCGGCCGCGCCCCAGACTGCGCCAAGGAGACTTGTCTCCCTGGACTCTCTTCATTGGATTCGCGATGTGGGTGCGTTTCACGCGGCGAGGGCCTCTCGGGTACAACGAAGGCTTGACCGGCTCCAATAAGCGGAGGCCGCACTGCGGCTGGTTTGGCAAGACGTGTGGCCGCGCGATCATTCCTATTCACGCAAGCCTTTGAATCGGGCCGCGTCAAGCGGAAGCCGCATTGTGGCCGCCCAGCATAATGAGCCTGCCCGTTTCCGCGCCGGTTCTATGCGAAATGGAAATGACCGTACGCCCTTCCGACGCGCGCCCCAGCGCCCGCAGCACACACTGCTCCGTCTCCGCGTCCAGATTGGCCGTGATCTCGTCCAGCAGCATGATCTTCGGATCGGCCACAGCCGCGCGCGCAATCGATATGAGCTGCCACTCGCCCTGTGAAAACAGCGCCGGCGTGCAGGGCGTGTCATACCCCTGCGGCAGCGTCTCGATATGCTTGTCCAGCCCCACCAGCGCCGCCGCGCGCCGCACTGCCTCGTCGTCGATCGAGTCGTCATAGAGCGTCATCTGATCGCGCACCGTGCCCGGCACGGCATGGAACGTCTGCTCCACATAGCCGAACACACGCCGCCTCTCCGCCTCCGCCATGGCCGCGGCGGGACGTCCGTCGATCAGCACGTCGCCGCTCCCCGGCGTATACAGTCCCATCAGCAGCTTGAACACTGTGCTCTTGCCCGCACCCGTGCGACCAACCAGCGTCACCCGCTCGCCCGGCAGTATGCGGAAACTCAGATCGTCCAGCACAATGTGCTCGTCATAGCCGAACGTCACATGACGCAGCTCTACCGCCGCGTCGGTTGGCTCCTGCCCGCACGCTTCGCCGGTCGGATTGCGCTCCTCCCGCGCGAAGAACTCGTCGATGCGTTTCACGCCCGCAATGGCTGACTGGATCGTCTGGATTTCCATGCCAAGGCTTTCGACCGGCGCAAAGATCTGGCCGATATAGTTCATCACGGCCACCGCCGTGCCCGCCGACATCCCGAACAGCGTCAGCACGCGCGCGTTGCCGGAGGCAGAGAGCAGCATCACCACCGCCACGACGACGGCGTTCAGCGTCAGAATGACCGGCGAATAGATCGCATCGTAAAAGTTGGTCTTTTCCATCGCGCGATAGCCCACGTCGATCGCCTCGTCATAGCGCCCGGCCATGTAGTCCTCCTTACCCAGGCAGCGAATCGTGCGGATACACTTGAGCGTTTCCGGCACGAGCGAGGACGCGCGGCCCACGGCACGGCGCTTGGCCATCTGCGCGGCCAGCATTCCCCGCTGCACACGCCGCGTGAACCAGAACAGAAACGGCAGCAGGAGCAGCAGCACCAGCGCCAGCCCGCGATTGCGCAGCCAGATCACCGCCAGTATGCCGAATATCTTGCACGCGTCGGCCGCCATGCCCGCGATGCCGCCGGTAAAGAGCGATTCCACCGTATCCACGTCGCTCACGAACCGCGCGGCCACAGCGCCCGGCTCCTGGCGGCTCAGCTCGTCGGCGCTCAGGCGCGTCATCTTCTCCATCAGCCGGCTGCGCAGCGCATGGGTCATCGCCTGGCCGAACACGGTCAGTCCGCTCTCGCGCGCCGCCTCCATCAGTCCCGCCAGCGCCAGCAGCGCGAAATAGCCAATCGCCCAGACCGCCGGCACACCTTCGCCCGCCGTCATCGCGTCGATCACGCGGCCCAGCAGCAGCGGCGGGCACAGCGACGCCGCCACAGCCGCGCCCACGGCCAGCACAATGCCCAGCGACAATCCCTTTTTCGCGCGGATGGTTTCAGCCACAACGCGCATCGCGCTCTCATTTCGCTTCATGCCGCTCTTCCTCCTCCTGCTCGCGGTACAGTCTGCGATAGTCCGCGTTTTTCTCCATCAGCGTTTCGTGCGAACCGATCTGCGCCTGCCCGTCCGAAAGCCAGATCACCTGATCGAACCGCGGGAACAGATACAGCCTGTGCGAGATCAGCAGCACGATGGAATCGGCCGCCGCCGCGCGCAGATTGTCGAACACCTGCTTCTCGGTCGCCTTGTCGAGCGCCGAAAACGGATCGTCCAGGATCATAACCGGCCTCTTATGGCAGAGCGTCCGCGCCAGCGCCAGCCGCTGCGCCTGACCGCCCGAAAGCCGCACGCCGCCGCTGCCCACCATCGTGGCCTTTCCGGCCTCCATCGCGGCGACCTCCTTGTCCAGACAGACCATGCGCAGCCACTTTTCGGCGTCGTCCTTCTCGCCCATCAGCACGTTATTTTCAATACTGTCGCTCAAAAGCTCGGGATCATGTCCCAGATAGCCGATCTCGGCGGCGCGCTCGGCCTGCGTGAGATGAGACAGCTCGCGCCCATCGAGCGCAATGTGCCCATTGTAGGGATACTCGCACAGAAACGCCTTGCCCAGCGTCGATTTGCCCGAGGCCACAGGCCCCGTCACGCCGATGATCATGCCCGGCTGCGCCGTAAACGACACGCCCTCAAACTGTGCCTTCTCGCCTGGATAGGCGAAGCCCAGCTTATCGACGCGCATCTCGCTTACGCGCGCAGCCTCGGCCCTTTCGAGCGGAGCGATCTCGTGCATCAGCGGCTTGATGCGCTTCCAGGACACCTGCGCCTTATGCACGGCGTTGAACAGCTTGGCCGCGCTGGAGGATTTGGTCGCCAGGCGCGTAAAGCAGGACAAAAACGTTGTAAACGCCGCCACATCCCAGCTTGTCCAGCCGCTCCCCGCGATATTGCGCGCGCCCAGTATGATGATAAACGGCACGGCGGCCATGGAAATGACGCGATAGATCGGCGGCATGGACGCGCTGAGCAGCCCCTCGTGAACGGCGGCGCGCTCGTAATCGCTGAGGCTTTCTTCATAGGCCTGCCTGCGATCGCTTTCACGGCCAAACACACGATAGGTCACGGCGTTCGTCGCGCGGTCGATCGTCGCGCCGTTCAGCGCGGCATAGCTGGCCTTGCGCTTCACGCCCGCGCGCTGCACCGGCCTTTTCATCTTCTCCGCGATGAAGAAGGAAATGGGCGGGAAAACGAGCGCAATCAGCGCCAGGCGCACGTCGTAGGTGAGCAGCATCACGGCATAGGCCGCCAGCGCCACGCCGGTATCGAACAGCTCGGTGGTGAATTTGCGCATCCCCTCCACGCAGTCGTCCACATCGGAGATCGCCTTGGTCATGACGCTGCCCGCGCCCTCGGCTTCAAGCGAAGGCCGGTCCATGCGCACGAGATGGCCGTACAGCACGCGCTTCATGCGGCGATTGACATTGTTGGCGAAGCGGCGCACATAAAAGCGCTTGACGTAGCGCGCCCCCTGCACCACGGCTGTGATCAGCGCGTAAATCGCGACCAGCGCGGCCATGTCGGCAAAGCCCGCCCGCCCGTTCAGCACGTCGATCAGCCGGCCGGCCATGCGGCCCTCGAACAGCGGCCCGGCCAGCAGGCCGATGTTATAGATCAGCCCCGACACGGTGACGGCCAGCAGCGTCGCCCATTCCGCGCGGAAATACGCGCCGACCCTGTCCGGACGAAAATCTGCCTTACGCATCGTTCTCCCCCTCCCCTTCAATCAGCCGGCGGCACTCGGGAAAGCCCGCGCGGCTCTCGGCCTTCATGCGGCGATAGAGCCTGTCCAGCGTCTCGCAGAACGCCGCCTTTTCCGCGTCGTCCAGATCGGAGAGCAGCCATTCGTAGACCGCCGCCTCGATGCTTGCCTTGGAATTCTTGAGCGATTCGGCCTGCGGCGTGGCGTAGAGCAGCTGACTGCGGCCATCCTGCGGATTCTCGCGCCGCACCAGATAGCCCTTCAACTCCAGACTGGCCGCCCGCCGCGCCGCCGCGCCCTTGTCGATGCGCAGCCTCTCGCGCACCTCGGCCTGCGTAATGCCGGGATTGTGCCGCACGAGATGAATGAAATCGAATTCCGCCGTGCCCACGCCCTCGGCCTTCATCATTTGCACGGTCAGCGCGCTCACCTCGCGCGCGATTTTCGTAATTTTGCGCTCCGTCATGTCCATATCCGTCAGCTCCGTCTCATAATTGGATGTACCATCAACTATTTAGATGATAGTACATCCAATTTCATTTATCAACGGTTTGTATTGTAAAATCACGCGCCTGTCGCATCGCCCGTTTCCACGGGACAAATCCGTCTGCGGAATTCGCCGCGCCCTGTGCCCCCTGTATGAAATCCTCAGGCCGCCGATTGCCATACGGCAGATTCTATCCCCCTTCGGGGTGCAGCCCCGCTCAATGCGCGCGCCCTCGAACCGTCGCGTTCCCGCAGGCTCCCCTCCAAACAGGCTATCCACGCCAGCTCCATAAGGCAGCCGTCAAAGCAGACGCGCGCCGCTCAAGCAAAAAAAACACCAGTCGCCGCAAAAAAACACCAGGCGCCGCACCCCCGCATACAAAAAGCCCCGCCCGAGTCCATAATGAAACTCGGGCGGGCAAGCTCTCTCACTCAATGCCCTGAGATGAGACGCACGGTCTTACTTGCCGACGTAGGAATTGTACTGCTCGGTCACGCTGTCCAGTATGGCCTGCAGGCCGGACGCGTTCAGCTTGGCGATGTACTCCTCGTACTTGGCTTCCCATTCATCGCCGTAGATGCCGTTGCTCAGGCTGGCGTTGTACTCGTCGCGGACGGCCTTGCAGGCGGCGCGCTCATCCTCGGTGTCCATGAGGTTCCAAGTGTAGCCCATGACCTTCGAGGTCACTGTGCTCTCGGCATTGTGGACGTTGTCCAACAGCCACTGGCAATAGTTGTCGTCGGCCATGGCCTGATTCAGCCAGCAGTTGAAGGTGTTGCCCACCATCCACTTGCGGCAGTCATAGGTGGAGGTGCCGGCGCCGGCCTGAGAGCTGTCGTATTCAAGGGTCTTGATGCGCGGGATGGAGCGGTCAACCCACTCATAGTGGATGCCTTCGAGGCCCCAGACCAGCGTGTTGTAGATTTCTTCGCCTTCCTTGGTCATGAGCATACGGATAACTTCCATGGCCTCGTCGGGATGCTCGCAGGTGGCGAATATGGCGTTGCCGCCCGCCGCCCACTTGGAGCCGATGTACCAGTGGTCAAACACCATGCAGCAGGACGAGGGAACTTCCTGAGTCCACGCTCTGGAATTGATGACCATTTCCTCGGAGCTGGTGCTTTCCGGCCAATCGACGATCAGCGCTTCGTCGTTCAGGAAGTTCTTGTCGCGGAAATCGCTGCCGTTATAGGTCATAACGTCGGGATGAATCAGGCCTTCCTTGTACCACTTGGCGGCGTACTCGAACATGGTCTTGGCGTCGTCGGTCAGCGGCCAGTATTCGGGGCCTTCCGCGCCTTCGCGCAGGATCAGATCGCCATAGTTGCTGTCGATGTACTCGACCCAGCTCATCGCGTAGAAGGGCGGCATGGAGATCCACTTGGTGTCCTTGCCGGTGGCGGTGCGCACGTCGCGGCAGTACTTCTCAAGCATATCCAGCTTCTCGGCGGTCGGGCCGTGGTTCATGACCTTGCGCACGTCCTCGATGCTCAGGTTCGCGGCCTCAAGATACGCGTTGGGCGCGAGGAAATAGCGACCGTTGGTGGCCTGCTGATAGGTCGGGATGTAATACTGCGTGCCGTTCACGCGGCCCATCTTGACCAGCCACTCGGGCACCTCGGCCACGGTTTCGGGATGCGCCGCCAGCAGATCGTCCAGCGGCATGACGGAGCCGTTCTCAACCTCGGTGGTAAAGTCGATGTTGTAGGTGGTGAAGAGGTCAATCTGCTGACCGCTCGTCTGCGCCAGCGTGAAACCGGTCTTGTAGCTGCCGCCAGACGCATAGGGATGCAGCTCGATCTTGACGTTGATGCCCTTGGCCTGAAGCATCTCGCTCAGCTTGTCGGCCACCTGCTGCGTGTATTCCTGCTCGCCCGAGGAGTTCTCGGTGTAGTAGGTCAGGAGCACGGGCTCTTCGTCGGCCATCGCGGGCAGACTCACCGCGCCCAGAGCGACGATCATCATGATCGCCAGAACCAGAGACAGGATCTTCTTCATGGGGTATCCTCCTTATAATGGTTTCTATGCAACACGGACAGGCCGTGCCAACATCGCTTTCACGCGTCCCCCGCCGTGCGGGCCGCGCTTCTAAACTTCCTTTCAAACAATACAGAGCATCCAATCAGCGCACCCACGCGCCGCCGTCACCCGGGCTGACGGAGAGACTTGACCGGCTCCAATTTATGGCCGGTCAAGTCGGGTGACCGCCTGAACACACCTGCACGCACCAACGACCAGACTCGAGCCGCCCCCAAGCGGCGCGGAGTCGGGTTTCAGCGCGCGAAGCGGAGTGGCTGCGGGCACAGCCCGCCTTAGCCTTTGACCGCGCCGATCGTCATGCCCTTGGCAAAATACTTCTGGAAGAAGGGGAAGATCAGCATCATCGGGCCGGCCGCCACGACCGCCATGGCGAAGCGCACCGACTCCAGATTGTCCAGCACTTCTACAAGACTCTGATCCAGACTGCCCTCCTGCTGCATGGACTTCAGCTCGTCCAGATTGTCGAGGATCAGCTTGAGCAGATATTGCAGGGAGCGCAGCTCCGGCTTGGTGATGTAAATCTGCGAGGTGTACCAGTTGTTCCAGCGATTGATGAAATCCAGGAAGCCCACCGAGGCCAGCACCGGCGTGGACAGCGGCAGTATGATCGTAAAGCAGATGCGCAGCTCGCTCGCGCCGTCCAGACGCGCCGCCTCGAACAGCTCGACGGACAGCCCCTTTAGGTACGTCTTGATGACGATGACGTTCCACGCGCTGATCATGCTGGGCAGTATGT
>SFOF01000077.1 GCA_004552515.1 Clostridiales bacterium | reverse complement strand
CGCAGGTTCTCTACGGCGAGGGCCAGCGCTTTTTTGCCGTCGCTTCCTATAATGAAGCGGAGGAGCTGTACGCGCTGGGGCTGGACATCGACGTGCTCGTGCTGGGGCTGATGGGCGATCGTCAGCTCGATCAGGCGATTGAAAAGGGCATGGCGCTGACGGTGTTCTCCCGCGCGTATGCCGAGAGCGTGGTCGCGGCGGCGAAGCGCGTGGGGAAGAAGGCGCGCGTGCATCTCAAGGTTGAAACTGGCCTTCACCGGCTGGGACTGATGCCGGAGGAGGTCGAGGGCGTGACCGAGATGATGGAAAAAAGCGGCGTCGCTTCGCTCGAGGGGCTGTTCACGCATCTGGCGCTGCGCAGCTATGAGAACGATCAGCGGCAGTTCGCGCGGCTGCGCTTCGCCAGGGAGGCGCTCGAAAGGCGCGGCCTGTCCGTCATGACGCACGCGCTGGACAGCATCGGCATGGTGCGCTATCCCGGGGAGCAGATGGACGCGGTGCGCACGGGCGCGTGGCTGTACGGCGTGTATCCGCGCGGCTACGAGCATCCCGAGGAGAGCCAGCTGACCATGACTGTCAAGGCGCGCGTGGCGCAGCTGCACACGGTGCCCGCAGGCGAGTGCCTGGGCTACGACGAGGACAATCCGCTCGCGCGCGACAGCGTGATCGCCACGATTTCGGCGGGCTATATCGACGGCTTCCCGCGGCTCAACAACACCGGCACGGTGGAGATCCGCGGCAAACGCGCGCCGGTGGCCGGGCTGGTGTGCATGGATCAGATGATGGCCGACGTGACCGATATTCCCGGCGTGCGGGAGGGCGACGAGGTGATCCTGCTGGGCGGGAGCATCGGCGTGGACGAATACGCCTCTGTGGCACATCTCAACCGCAACGAATCGCTGGCGCGCACCGGCCGGCGCGTTCCCCGCGTGTATATGGAGAACGGCGAGGTTACGGATATTGTGCAGGAGATGTGAGCGGATTCCGGGAAAAGGCCGGCGTCCTCAATGGCTTATGAAGCAAAATATGTGATTTTTGAGAGAAACTCCGACGGACATCGACACTTGAAGAAGCGCGCCGCCATGAAGCGCGCAAACACGGAAGGACGATGATAGATATGACTGATCAAGAGATCAGGGCGCTGGCCGAGAAGCAGCTTGAGTGGGCCGTGGCGCTGCGCCGCCGCCTGCATCGCGTGCCCGAGCCGGGCAATCAGGAATTTGAAACGCAGAGGATCATCACCGAAGCGCTGGACGAGCTGGGAATCGAGTATACCACCGAGAATACATGGACGGTCGGCCTGATCCGAGGCGCGCATCCGGGCGAGACGGTGGCCTTCCGAGCCGACATCGACGCGTTGCCGGTCGAGGAGCCGGAGGGCTGCCCGTTCCGCTCGACGCATCCGGGCATGATGCACGCCTGCGGCCACGACGCGCACACGGCCATCCTGCTGGGCGCGGCGGCGATCTTAAACGGCATGAAGGACGAGCTGCATGGCAATGTGAAGCTGCTCTTCCAGCCCGCCGAGGAATCCGAGGGCGGCGCGGAGCGCATGGTCAAGGCGGGCGTGATGGAGAACCCGCACGTCGATCACGTCTACGGGCTGCACGTCATGCCGCGCCTCCCCGTCGGCACGGTGGAAACGCGCCGGGGGACGCTGAACGCCTCCACAGACAGCGTTACGCTGGTCGTTCACGGCTTGTCGGGGCACGGCGCGTATCCCGAGAGCGGTCGCGATGCGATCGTGTGCGCGGCGCAGATCATATCGGTGCTGCAAACGCTGGTGTCGCGCAATCTTTCGCCGCTGTCGAGCGCCGTTTTGAGCATCGGAAAAATCGAGGGCGGGCGCGCGTCCAACATCATCTGCGACGAGGTGACGATGAAGGGCACGCTGCGCACGGCCAACGCCGAGATCCGCGCGATGATGAAGCAGCGCATCAATGAGGTCGTTTCGGGCGTGGCGCAGGCGATGGGCTGTACAGCGGACGTGCGCATCAAGCCCGGCTATAACGCGCTGGTGAACGATCTGAACGAGGCCGAGCGCGTGCATCAGGTGGGCGCGCGGCTGTTCGGCGCGGAGCATATGCTGGAAAAGGCCGAGCCGAGCATGGGCGCGGAGGATTTCTCCTTCTTCAGCGACGAAGCGCCCGGCGCGTTCTATCACATCGGCTGCGTGCGCGAGGACGAGCTGCCCGCGCCGCCGCTGCACAGCCGCGATTTCCACATCGATGAAAGGTGCATGGCCGTCGGCATGGCGATGCACGTCACCATGGCGCTGGAGGTGCTCAGGTGAGCGGCTTTCTGACGGCGGACTATAAGGCGTTCGAGCTGTTCGGAAAGCGCTGGGGGCTTGTAACTGCCGGTTCGCTGGAGCGCCATAACAGCTGCACGGTCAGCTGGGGCGGCCTGGGCACGCTCTGGGGCCGGCCGGTCGTCACGGTCTATGTTCATCCGGCGCGCCATACCTGCCGCTTTCTCGAAAAGAGCGACTTTTTTACCGTGAGCTTTTACGACGAGCGGTATCGCGATGCGCTCGTCTATATGGGCGCTCATTCCGGACGGGAGGGCGATAAGGCGGCTGCGGCGGGCCTGACGCCCCTCGCCTTTGGGCAAAGCGTGACCTATGAGGAGGCCGAGCTGACGCTTTTGTGCAGGAAGCTCTATGCGCATCCGTTTGACAGGGAGGCGCTCGATCCCGAGGTTCAGGCGATGTACGCCGCCGCGCCGGCGGTCTATCCCGATTTTCAGGGCGGCTGGCAGCCGCACATCGTATTCGTTGGAGAAGCGATCGACGCGCTCGACAGGCGCGCCGACTCTCAGAACAGGAGCATATGATATGAAGAAATTTTATATTTCCGCCGACATCGAGGGCACCTGCGGCATCGCCGACTGGAGCGAGACCGAGCCGGGGCATCCGCTGTACGATTACTTTGCGCGCCAGATGAGCCGCGAGGTGGCCGCCGCCTGCGAGGGCTGCTTCGACGCGGGCGCGGACGACGTGCTGGTGCGCGACGCGCACGACACCGCGCGCAACATCCGGCCCGATATGCTGCCCGAGCGCACGCGCATTTTCCGCGGCTGGGAAAATCATCCCTACAGCATGATGAGCGGCATCGACGCTTCGTTTGCGGGCGCAATATTTACCGGCTATCATTCCGGCGCGGGCATGAATACAAACCCGCTTTCGCACACCATGAACTGCCAGAACAACACCGTGAAGCTCAACGGCGAAATCTGCTCCGAGCTGATGATGAACTGCCTCACCGCCTCGATGGTGGGCGTGCCCGTGGCCTGCGTGTGCGGCGACAAGGGGCTGTGCGAATGGATCGCCTCGGTGATTCCGGGCGTGGCGACCGTGCCCGTGCTCGAGGGCGTGGGCGGCGGGACGATTTCGATTCATCCCGATCTGGCGGTGAAGCGCATCCGCGAGGCGGTGAAGCGGGCCGCTTCGGGCGATCTAAGCGCCAATCTGTATCCCATGCCCGATTATTTTTCGCTGGAGATCAACTTCAAGGATCACAAGCGCGCGCACGGCGCGGCCTATTATCCCGGCTGCGTCATGGCAAGCGATTACACCGTGGCCTACGAGGCCGCCGATTGGATGGACGCGCTCAAGTTCATCCACTGGGTGCTGTAAAGCGGAAAAAAGCGGCTCTCGGGTGTAAAAACTGCCGCCCGGGGGCCGTTTCTCTTGACGGCGTGAGGGTTTCCTGATGAAACGTGTAAAGAAGCTGCTGGCGCTCGTGCTGGCGCTGGCGCTGTGCCTGGGCGCGTTCGTTCTGCCCACGGCGCAGGCCGAGAGCGGCGTGAAGGCCAAATTCGGCGCGTTTGCCGCCAAGACGAGCGACAAGCTGTTCATGGCGCTGCCGGTCAACAGCGCGTGGTCGCTGTATTCCATGCCCATTTCCGGCGGTATGCTGACGCTCATCGACACCGCGTCGCACATCGACGACGTGATCGCCGACGCGAACGGCAACATCTACTATCTGCGCAATAACGGTTCGGTCTATCAGGCCATGATGCGCGCCGCCGACGGCAATCGCGTCGTCGCGGCGCAGTTCGCCGAGGGCGAAATCGCCCACACGCTGAGCCTGTACGCCGGTCAGCTCTACTGCCTGGTGAACGGCCGCCTGAATGCGATCAATCTCACCGCGAACACCGTCACGCCGGTTTCCGACGTTGAGATGACCTCCTATGTCATCGCCGACGGCATCGTCTATTACGAGTCCGCGACCGATCAGGCCGAGTATCAGGTGGATTCCCGCCTGCAGCCGGGCAGCATGGTTCAGGGCTCGAGCGGACGGCTCTACAGCATGATGCTCGACGGCAGCAGCAACATGATGCTCTTCGATCAGGGCGCGAGCGTGCTGTCCGCCTATAACGAGTATGTCTACTTCCACAACCTCAACGACAGCTATATCGTCTCCTCCGACACGCAGGAGTGGCTGGACGGCTGCCTGTACCGCGTCAATGTGCAGACCAACCAGTATATCAAGGTGCTCAGCCAGTACGACTGGAACTATCGCCCGACCGATTACGGCCTGGTGGTTTATCGCGAAAAGTCGCTGGTGCTCTCCGACCTGAGCGGCGAAAATCCGCTGGTCATCTATGAGCCGGATCTGTACAACTACATGGCGATTCTGGACGACTGCGTGATCATCTATGAGTACAACCTCAAGAAGCTGACCAGCGTCTCCCTGGTCGATCAGCAGGCCACCACGCTCTACAGCGGCGATTTCGTGAGCGACGGCACCGCCGGCGAGCTGGACAACGTTTCCGGCGGCAATACGGCGGCCACCGCCATCCCCACTGACACGCTGGCCACCCCCGCGCCCAACGCGACCGCCGGCACGACGGCGGGCACGACCACCAGCGCCACGGCGCGGCCCTCGGCGACGGCCAAGCCTGGCTATACGGCCTCCGGCGCGATGACTGTCGGCGCGACGGGCGAAGCGGTTCGCTCGATGCAGAAGCGCCTGGTTGAGCTGGGCTATCTCAAGAGCGCGGACGGCATTTTCGGTGAAAAGACCGCCGCGGCTGTGAAGAAATTCCAGAGGGCGGCCGGCCTGACCGCCGACGGCATCGTGGGCAGCGCCACGCTGAAGGCGCTGAACAAGTCCGATGCGCCCTACGCCCCCGCGACCGGCACCGACGACACCTACATCTTCCCGAATTCCAGCTCGAAGAAGCTGACCCGCGACGACATTCTCTCTGTGGACAAGAGCCTGTGGCCCTATGCCCGCAACGAGATCTACGCGCGCCACGGCTATGTGTTTGAAAAGAGCAAGTTCGCCGAGTATTTTGCCAGCAAGAGCTGGTATCGCGCGGGCGGATTCAGCACGAAGGATCTGAATTCGGTCGAATGGTACAACATGGAGCTGATCGCCGACATGGAGAAGGAGTACGCCTCCTCCTCCACGCCCTCCGCGACGGCCAAGCCCTCGGCGACGGCCAAGCCCAGCACTGGCAGCACGACCTTCGACAAGCTGCCCGACGCGGTGAAGGCCATCGGCAGCGATCAGTATATCTTCCCCAACTCCAGCACGACCAAGCTGACCAAGGCGGAGATCCGCGCGATCGACAAGGCGCTGCTGCCCTACGCGCGCAATGAGATCTATGCGCGCCACGGCTATTCCTTCACCAAGTCCAACTTCAAGGCGTATTTCGCCGACAAGAGCTGGTACAGCGCGGGCGGCTTCAGCACGAAGGATCTGAACGACGTCGAATGGTATAACATGGAGCTGATCGCCTGGGTCGAGAAAAACGGCTGATAGGCGATAAGCTGAGCGGAGAGATCAACGCGATCTCTCCGCTTTTTATGTTCTTTTCGGGAGGGGGATGAGGCGGCTTGCATCGCGGGGAAAGCTGCGGTATAATAAAGGACAGATGTTGCGCAAAAGCGCCGATACGGAGGAAGCATGATGAAGCATGATTAAGAGTGAGTTTATTCGCGCGCTCGAGCGATGACGCGCGCGCTGCATGGCGCGGGCAAGAGCGTGTTCGTCCATCTCGATCTGTGCGAGGGGCTGGGCAAGGACGCGGCGGCCGTCGAATGGTGCGCGCGCTTCGTGAAGCCCGACGGCTTTATCTCCACGCGCTCACAGCCGCTTCGCCGCGCGGGCGAGCTGGGGCTGATGACCATACAGCGCATTTTTCTGGTCGATTCCGGCTCGCTGACCGGCGGGATGCGCCATCTTTCGGCCAATCCGCCCGATTTCATCGAGGTCATGCCCGGGCTGGTGCCCAAGGCGATCGTTCGATTGAAGGAAGAGCTGCGTCTGCCGGTCATTGCGGGCGGCATGATCACCGAGCGCCGCGAGGTTGAGGAAGCGATTCGCGCCGGCGCGCTGGCCGTGTCCACGAGCGCGCCTGAGCTGTGGCGGCTTTGAAGCGCTGGAATCGCCCGATTGGACGGCGATTTTGACGCTTTTTGTCGATCTTTCTTTGAAAACGACGGAATTTCGCGTTTTTTTGAACCGCGCGGCGGCGAGCGTTGCGAAAGGATGAGTGAAAGACATGACGATTGACAGAGACTATATCGGCGGCAATATCCATGTTCTTGGCGCTGAGGGCGACATGGTGCGCGTGGAAAACGAGCTGCGCGACACGCAGGGCGACTGGTTCTACTGGGCCTTTCGCGTGCGCGGCGCGGCGGGGCGAACGCTGACGTTCGACTTTGGCGACAAGGCCTGGGTTGGGCCGTGGGGCGCGGCGGTGAGTCATGACGGGGTGAACTGGACGTGGGGCGGCGCGGCTTCGGAAGACGGAAAGCGCTTTACCTATGCCTTTGCGCCCGATGAGGCCGAGGTCTATTTCTGCCATGATCTGCACTATGCGCCCGCGCGGTTTGAGCGCGCCGCGGTTGAACTGAAGCTGTCCGTCCAGGAGCTGACCGTTTCGCGCGGCGGCGGCTCCGTGCCGTATGTGACGCTGGGCGCAGGGGAAAGGCGCATACTGCTCACGGCGCGTCACCATGCCTGTGAATCGACCGGCGATTACGTCATGGAGGGCATTCTGCGCGCGTTTGCCGCCGATCCGATGGAAGGGTTTTCGGTGATCGCCGTGCCGTTTGTGGATTATGACGGCGTGATTCACGGTGATCAGGGCAAGAACCGCGCGCCGCACGATCACAACCGCGACTATACCGACGCGTCGATCTATCCCGAGGTGCGCGCGATCAAGGCGCTGGCGGAGCAGAACATATACTATGCGCTCGATCTCCACTCTCCCTGGCATAGAGGCAATCCCGGCAACCCCGAGGATTCGACCGATTACATACACCTCGTGCGCAAAAACCGTGAAAAGCAGGCGATGCAGGACAGCTTCAGCGCGCTTTTCGAGCGGGAAACGGCGCGTGATCCGAGGGCGCTGCGCTATGAAGGGACGCACGACGTGCATATCAACATGCTCTGGAATCAGGAAGGCGTTATGAAATCCTCCTGCGGCGCGTTCTATGCCTTTGAGCCGCGCACGCGACTGGCCGTGACGGTGGAAAGCCCATATTACGGTCTGGCGGGGAATGCCGTGACGGCGGAGGCGCTCGTCGAGGAGGGGCGCTGCTTGTATCGCGCGCTGAGGGCGTTCCATCGGGAGCACGGCGAGGCATAATTAGAAGCCCGCGCGGCCATGTCGGCTGGCGCGGGCTTTGGCGTATTCTTTGATGATCGCTGGCGGGCAATCAGAAAGCGCGTTGATCGGCCTTTTTTCTGTTTCAGCGCGGCCAAGACCTTGAAACAAGGCTCCGGTTTTTTTTCGGAACGCCGAACGCAATTTGAGTGCCGTGCCGTTTAGCTTTAAAACCCGTGAGCGATTCCGCAATCCGTGGAAACCGGTATGGCTCGTTCGAGACGTTCCTCCGTCAGGCGCGCGGCGCGTCCTGCGTATGCTCGGCGCGATACTGCCGCGGCGAGCAGCCGGCCGCGCGGCGGAAGACGGTGGAAAAGTAGTTGCTGTCCGTGAAGCCGACGGCGTAGGTGATTTCCTGGATGCTCATCTGCGTGGTGACGAGGAAGGTCTGCGCCAGACGGATGCGCAGCGCGTTGACATACTGGCGGAAATTCTGGCGCGCGTAGCGGTGAAACAGCCGGCTCAGATAGGACACGCTGCAATTAAACTGCGCGGCGAGCGTATTCAGCGTGACCGGCGCGGCGTAATAGCGCGCCAGATAGTGCGTCACGCGGGCGAACAGCAGTGCCGATCCGGTCGCGTCGCCGCCGGCTTCCTCAAGGCGCGCGGTCTTGTGGATGAGCAGCGTGAACATATGTGAAAGCGGCCTGATGAGCGGCGACAGCTCGGCTTTGTCCGGCAGCGTGTGATTGAGCCGTTCGTCGAAGAGCCGCACAAGCTCGCCGCGATTGAGATGGAACCGCCGCGACACCGCGTCGATGCGCTCCATGGCCTGCGCGCGCTCCGCGCCGTAGCCGCTCACGCAGATGAAGCCCACGGCCCTGCCGCTATCGTCGCGCACGGGGTAGATCCATTCGGTCATCCCCGCCCAGCACATTCCGCAGTATTCGCCCGTTTGCGCCCTGGCCAGCACCTTGTCCTGCCGCTCGATGCAGTGCGCCCATAGCGCCGTTTCGGTTTTCAGATAGACGCAGAAGGGATTTTTGTGGATGTTGCAGGCCAGCAGCCGGTCGGCGCAGGTGTGCAGCACATGGTCGAGCCAGTGAACGGTGACGTCCAGCCGGTGGGCGCGCCGCAGCATATCCATATAGGCAAATATGTCCGAGAGCAGCTCGTCGATCGCGCGGCCGTCTCTTTCGCTGTCGGTCATGGCGGTTCCCTCCATTCTGGCGCACTTCAGATAGAGTATAGCAAAAAATGCGCCCAATCGCAAGAAAACAGTGAAAAAAGAGCAAATTTTCAAAGGAAAGCGCGCGGCCCGCATGGTATGATTAGAGCATGACACGCGTATCGGAGAGGATGATGGAAATGACCTATTATGAGGAACCCGCCCGGAAGATTCCGGTGATCGACACGGTGGACGTGCTGGTGGCCGGCTCCGGCCCCGCGGGCTTTTCGGCGGCGGTGTGCGCGGCGCGTCAGGGAGCGCGCGTGATGCTGGTCGAGGCGCTGGGCGCGGTGGGCGGCATCGCCACGTCGGGCATGATGAGCCACTTTACCGGCTCGGTCAGGAGCGAATTTTATGAGGAGCTGCTCGGCCGCATGATGGAAAAGCGGCGCTTCCCGGACGAAAAAGCGCCCCGCGTGACCATCGACCCGGAGCAGCTGAAGCAGATCGAGCTGGATATGCTGAAGGAGGCGGGCGTGCGGCTGCGGCTGTATACGTTCGTCAGCGGTGCGATCGCCCAGGACGGCGCGATGCGCGGCGTGATTCTGGAGAGCAAATCGGGCCGCGAGGCGGTCATGGCGAAAATCGTGATCGACGCGACCGGCGACGGCGACGTGGCGGCGCGCGCGGGCGTGCCCTTCTCGCTGGGGCGCGAGGAGGATCACCTGATGCAGCCGGTGACGATCATGTTCAAGGTGGCGGGCGTGGACACCGACCGCGCCGTGTTCCCCGGCAGCTTTGAGACGACCGTGGAGACGGACAAGGGCGAATTGCAGGCGCTGGCGAAGGAAAAGCTGCCCTTTCCGGCGGGCCATGTGCTGCTCTACCGCACGACGCTGCCTGGCGTTGTGACGCTCAACATGACCAACGCCATCGGCATCGACGGCACCAGCGCGGACGATCTGACGCGCGGCGAGGTGATCTGCCGCAGCCAGATGGAGGCCATCGTGAATTTCCTGCGCGAATATGCGCCGGGCTATGAAAACTGCTATCAGATCGGTTCCGCGTCTCTTCTCGGCGTGCGCGAGACGCGCCATTTCAAGGGCGAGTATACGCTCACCCGCGAGGACGTGCTTTCCTGCGCGCGCTTTGACGACTGGGTGGTGCGCGAGGCGCGCTTCAATTTCGACGTACACAATCTCACCGGCGCGAGTCTGGACAAAACCGGCGCGCAGAAGTATTTCCCCAGGGACAATCAGTACGAGATTCCGTATCGCTGCCTGATTCCGCAGGGGATCGACAATCTGCTGCTGGCCGGGCGCTGCATTTCCGGCACGCACATGGCGCACTCGAATTACCGCGTCATGCCGATGTGCGTGGCCATGGGCGAGGCGGCGGGCTACGCGGCGGCGCTGGCCGTGCGGCGGAATGTGAGCGTCCGCTCTGTCGATGCGCATGACATTCAGGCGCTGCTCACACAGGGGGAAAAGTAAAAGCGCATGGAGAATCGCGGCGGCTCGAGGGATTTGAGTCGCCGCGATTTCGCGCATTTTTTTGTACTGAATTGTGCTTGATTTGGCAAGGAAATATAGCCGTCAGGGCTGTAATGCGCGGCGAACGTTATGAGACAAGCATGAAAACGACGGCGATGGATTGCGGCGTTTTTGGACGAGCCTTTCGATTGTGAAATCGGTAAAGAACGGTTGAAGA
The DNA here is from genome assembly GCA_004552515.1 of Clostridiales bacterium. GTDB lineage: Bacteria > Bacillota > Clostridia > Christensenellales > Aristaeellaceae > Firm-10. The sequence continues at coordinate 4,426 of SFOF01000077.1, read as the reverse complement.
GGGAGCGTCCTGAATGATTCATTTGCGGCTTGCAGATCCGCCGGAAGAGATTCGCGGGGAATCTGAAGCGCTGCCGTAAAATATCTTGATCAATTCGCGATGAAATACCTGAAAAGGATGAATTTCCTGCGGATATAGAACATGGTTCTAAGCGCCTTGGCGCGCCTATGAGGATGATCGAAGGGGGACGCTGGGCGCCGCAGCGCGATTGCCGGATGACGGCCATTCAGCGAAAGTAAGTAAGGCGCTTCACCTGTACGCGATTTAAAATTTCACAGCAAAAGCCGCCGGAAGAGACGCTTTCTCCTTCGGCGGCCTGCGTATGCGCTTTTTGCCTGTCGGGCGCTTACAGCCCATATTTTTCCGGCGTGAGGTGATGCTGGGCGGCGTACTGCCTGCCCTCAGCCGCCCAGACGAGCCCGCGCTCCATCAGCACGGCCGCTTCGGGCGATTTGTCGAAAACGTCGTCGTGATGGCCGAGCGAATTGTAGAACACGCGGCCGCAGCCCCAGTATTTCGTCCAGACGACCGGCATATCGACCGGCTTGTTGGCGCAGTGAGGGCCGGCGGCGACCGGGAAGCGCGTCGTGGCCAGCACCTCGATGGCCGGATCGACGTGCAGATAGTACTGCTCGCTGCACACCTCGAAATCCTCGAGGCCCTCGACAATCGGGCTGGAGCCGCGCCGGACGTTGACCGTGTAGCGCGTGCCGTCGTTGCCGGGATGCGCCACCCACTGCCCGCCGGTCATGAACTGCCAGTCGGTGTCCTGACGGAACGCGTCGCACAGCCCGCCGTGACAGCCGGCCAGCCCCGTGCCCGCCGCCACCGCGCGGGAGATGTTCTCCACATATTTGTGATCGATTTCGCCCATCGTCCAGCTCATGACGATCAGATCGAGCGCCCTGAGCGCTTCCGCGTCGGCGAGCGGCTCCTGCGTGTCGGAAACGGCGACGCTGTAGCCGTTTCTTTCGAGCATACGGGCGAAGCGCTGCGCGACCGGCGCGGGCTCGTGCCCCTGCCAGCCGCCCTGAATGATGAGGACGTTTTTTGTATCGGCCATATCTGTTCCTCCATAAGGAAATAATCACTAATTCTATTATAGCGCAAAACGGCCGCCGGGGAGGATTGGTTTTCTGCCAAATGTTGATTTGTTTTGACATGAGACGCGTTTAGTGATATGATTAAAAGGGGAGAGAGGGGCTGCACCCGATTTCTCTGCCGAGATAGGCGATGGGTGGCAAGAAGGGAAGGGCTTTAGCCCTGACCAGGCCCGAGGACAGCGCTTCGGCGCTCCGCAGGGCAGTACCCGGCGTCCTGCCGGGGCGGACGATGGGCGACATGGGAGGTGAGCGAAGGCATGGCAGCGTATTATTATGAGGAAAATCTGAACAGGCCGTTCAGGGTTCATCTGCGGGATACGTTTGACTTCCCGCCGCACCTTCATCATCAGGTCGAGATCTGCATTCAGGTCAAGGGCGAGCAGGAGGTGAGCGTGGACGGCCGCAGTGCGACGCTCGAATCGGGCGATGCGGCGCTGATGCTGCCCAACAGCGTTCATTCCTACCGGCTCGTCACGCCCGGCCGCTGCGTGGTCGCGATATTCGATCCCTCCTATGCCGGCGCATATATGGATTTATTGCAGCGCTCGGCCTGCGCCGAGCCGTTCGTCAAGGCGGCGCATTCGGACATTCTGCTGGCGCTTTTGCGCCTGGCGCGCGAGGAAAACATCGACGAAATGCTGGCCACGGCCTATATGAGCGTGGCGGTGGGGCGGCTGCTGTCCGACGTGAAGCTGACTGAGCGCGGCACGGCGGTCGAGACGGACGATTTAAGGCGTGTGCTGGGCTATATCGCCGCGCATATCGACGAAAAGATCACGCTGGATACGCTCTCGTCCAGCCTGTACATCAACCGCTATTCGATCTCGCGGCTCTTTTCCGAGCGCATGGGCTGCGGGCTGAACGAATATGTCAACACGCTCAGAGCCGATCGCGCGCGCAGCCTGCTCAGGGACACCTCCATGCCGCTGAGCGAGGTGTGCCGGCGCAGCGGCTTTGAGAGCGAGAGGACGTTTTACCGCGTTTTCCGCGAGCAGTACGGCGCGTCGCCGCGGCAGTATGGCCGATCGACCGCCGCCGCGGACAGCGCGGATAAACGATAAATTCACTGTCTGCAAGAGAAAAAATCCCGAAGGAGGACAAAAAACATGGCAAATCCTGTCAGAATCGGTCTGGTTGGTCTTGGCCGCGCGGGCTGGGGCATGCATCTGGAGGAGCTCAAGGGCAAGGAGGACAAATGCGTGATCGTCGCCGCGTGCGACATCATTCCCGAGCGCCTCGAGAAGATGAAGGAGCGCTTCCCCGAGGTTCACATCTACGACAAGATTGAGGATCTGATCCACGATCCCGACGTCGAGCTGGTGTCCATCGCCACCCGCTCCTGCGATCACTACAAGCACGCCAAGATGGCGCTGCTCGCCGGCAAGGATGTTCTGGGCGAGAAGCCGATGTGCATGACCTACGAGCAGGCGCTCGAGCTGAAGAGCCTGAGCGAGGGCGACAACGGCTGCGGCCGCCTGTTCATCCGTCACAACCGCCGCTTCGAGCCGAACTTCCTGTTCGCCAAGAACCTGATGGACAGCGGCAAGCTGGGCGACGTTTACGAAATTCGTCTGGCGCGCAACGGCTATCAGCGCCGCGACGACTGGCAGACCATCTCCGATTTCGGCGGCGGCCAGATGCTCAACTGGGGCCCGCACATCGTGGATCATTCGCTGCGTCTGCTGGAATCCCCGCTCAAGAACCTCAGCTCCTGGCTGCGTCAGGTGGCCGCGGGCGGCGACTGCGAGGATCACCTGAAGCTGGTGCTCGAGGGCGAGAACGGCCGTATCGTCGATATGGAGATCAGCGGCGGCTGCGCGCTGCCCGTGCCCGAGTATCGCCTCTACGGCACCCGCGGCTCCTGCGTGATCGAGGCCGGCGGCAAGGCGCATCTGCGCTATATCGATCCCGATCAGACGCTCCCGCCCGTGGTGTCCGATCCCGGCACGCCGGTGCAGCACTTCGGCAAGAGCGGCACGTTTAAGGCCGCCGACGAGCCGCGCTGGATTGAGGAGGACGTGGAGATCAAGCAGTATCCGCTTGACCACATCTGGGGCTGCCTGTACGACACCATCCGCGAGGGCAAGCCCTTCCCGATCACGCTGGAGGAGGCCGTCGAGGTCATTCATGTGATCGACATGGCCAAGAGCGCCAGCGCTTTCCCGTTCAAGCTGAAGTAACCGATCGCCGGCGCGGCGTGCGTTTCGCCGCGCCGGTCATATTCCCGCAGACAGGAGAGGAGAAAAAACGCTATGGCGGACGTTCTTTTGCAAAAACTCCCCGATCCCTTTCTGAAGAGCGACGGCAAGACCCGTGTGGCAAATGCTGAAGAATGGCGTGCCCAGCGCGAATGGCTGGTGCGCCTGATCGTGGGCATGGAATACGGCGGTATGCCGCCCAGGCCGGACAAGGTGACCGTCGAGCCGCTCAACGATCTGGGCCGCGGCAGCAAAAAGGGGCCGAGGCAGAACGTCGTGCGCGTTCACTGCGGCACGGCCGAGCATCCCTTCAGCTTCATACTCAACCTCTATGTGCCCGAGAGCACGGGCAGACTGCCGGTTGTGCTGACCGGCGACGGCTGCTACATGAGCATGAGCAACGAGGTCATTTATGAGATCAACCGCCGCGGCATGATCGCGGCGCGCTTCGACCGGCTTGAGCTGGCCACAGATCGGCGCGACGCCAAGCGCGACCACGGCCTGTACGCGGTTTATCCCCGCCAGACGACGTTCAGCGCGCTGTGCGCCTGGGCGTGGGGCTATCAGAGGGCGCTGGACGCCATCGAGCAGCTTGACTTCTGCGACGCGTCGAAGGTAGCCATCACCGGCCATTCGCGCGGCGGCAAGACGGTGCTGCTGGCCGGCGCGACCGACGAGCGCTTCTATATCGTCAATCCCAACGACAGCGGCGCGGGCGGCGCGGGCTGCTTCCGCTATCATATGGATCGCCCCGACGCGCCGGAGGGCGTGGATAAGCGCAGCGAAACGCTGGAGGATCTCATGCGCGCCATTCCCTACTGGTTCGCGCCCGCGATGCACGCCTATGTCGGCCGGGAGGAAGCGCTGCCGTTTGATCAGCATATGCTGAAGGCCTGCGTCGCGCCAAGATACCTCCTGCAAACCGAGGGACTGGACGACACCTGGGCGAACCCGAAAGGCTCCTATCAGACGCTGCTGGCCGCGCGCGAGGTCTATAAGCTGCTGGGCGCGGAGGATCACATCGCCGCGTACTACCGCGAGGGCGGCCATGCGCACGGCTATCGCGAGTATATCCAGCTGCTCGACTTCATGCAGGCCTGCCTGAGGGGCGAGCGCGCGCCGGAG
>SFOF01000076.1 GCA_004552515.1 Clostridiales bacterium | reverse complement strand
TAATCGGGATGGGAAAGCCCACAGCCAGCTGATAGATCGAAATCGCGAAGGTGTTCTTCATCAGCGTGACGAAATTGTGGCCGGTGAGGAAGCTCTTGAAGTGCCGCAGCCCCACCCAGCGGCTGCCCATAATGCCCAGCGCGCCCTTGTAATCCTTAAAGGCGATCTGTATGCCGTACAGCGGGCCATAGTTGAAGATCAGCACATAGACGAGCGCGGGCAGTATAAACAGATAATACGCCCTGTACTTCATGATGCGCCTGCCCAGCGATTGCGAGGCGTCTCTGGCTTTCACGGTCATTCCTCCCCCAACGTTTGCGTTTCCGTTAGTCCCAAGATAACACAATCATGTCTAAAATCGCAACACTAAACTTTTGCATGGTCACTTTTTTGCGCAAAAAACAGACCGATGCAAAAACCTGACGATCAATTTGGCGCTTTTCCATTGCCTTTTCACAGAAAATATATTAAAATATGAGAGAAAGGGGCAAGCCTGTCGGAAAGGAGCCGCGCCATGCCTTTGCTGAAAAAAATCAAAAAATTTATATCTCACAAATATTTAACGCGCATGATCGCCACCTGCCTGGCCTTTTTCATCCTCCCCTGCCTGCTGGTCATGAGTCTCATGGTCGCGCGGGCGCATTCTCAGCTGCGCTCGGCCAACGAAACATACTATTATGAAGTGACCGATTCGTTCTCCCGTGCGTTTCTCGTGCAGCTGAGCGACTTTCGGCAGTGGACATACCGCGTGAGCCTGGACAGCCGCTCCCGCAAGAACGACGCGGCCAAGCTGGCGCTGAACGAAGACTCGACCGGCTACGCGCTCTGGGACGCGGCCAAGACGCTGAGCAGCTATTTCGCCTCGCTCGACCGCACGCCCTTCATCTATTATCGCGCGCAGAACCGCGTGCTGTCCTCCAAGGCCGTCATGCCCGCCGAGATGATGTACGTCAATCACGTCAACGGCAGCGGTGAGCCGCCCGCCGAGTTTCTCGCGCTGTTCGACGCGAGGGAGGGCGTGCGCTATTATTACGAAAACGAAATGCTCTACATCGCCATCCCAACATATCTGGGCGCGACGCGCGACGAGGCCGTGATCATCTATCCCCTGAGCGTGTCCGCGCTGAGACCCAGCCTGTTCGCCGGCGCGGGGGCGGCCGACGCGCAGTTCCGCATCTACGACGAGCAGGGGCGGCTGATGTTCATGACCGGCGACCGCGCGATCAACTGGGACGTCGATCCGAACGCGCTCAGCGTCGATCAGTCGCTGCGCCACACCGCGCCGGATGGACGCGGCTACACGCTCTTCGCGCGGCATAATCTGCTCCTGCGCGGCATGACGTTCGTCTCCATTGTGCCGTTCGACCGCATCGAGAGCAGTATGTACGCCTTCTATTCGGCGATGAAGCTCTCGCTGGCGCTGGAAACGCTGGTGTTCCTGATGATGGGCATGAGCATGGTGTACGTCAACTATCTGCCCATCCGCCGCCTGTCCCACAGCATTGAGGGCGACGATAGCGAGGACGAGCTGGCCGGCATATCGAACGCCATCGAGCGGCTCCATTCCGATCTGTCCGAGCAGCGGCTCCTGCTGATGGACTGTCTGATCAGCAGCCTGCTCTCCGGCGCGCCCGTGCCGCCCGATATGCTGCGCCGCGCGGGGCTGAAAAACGCGGGCTGCGCCTGCGTCATGACGCTCATCGGCGAGCGGCTCGACACGCATGACCGCACGGCGCTGGCCGGACGCGCGCAGAGCGAGCTGGGGGCGACGCTGCTCATCACCGACGTGCTGGGCGCGGATCACATGGTGATCATCTGCCTGATGCCAGAAAACGTGGCCGAGCCGCTGGCCGCGCTCATCCGCGGCGATCTCACGCGGCGCTTAAACCGCCCCTTCGAGCTGTCCGCCGGGCCGGTCGTGGAATCGATCGACGACATCCGCCTCTCCTACGCCGCCTCGCTCGAGCCGTTCGCGCCGAAGAAGGCCGCGCCGGGCGAACCGCGCGTGATCGATCAGCTCAAGGGCGAGGTGCTCGAGTATCTCCAGAGCGCCTATGCCGACAGCGAGCTGAATCAGGTCAAGGTGGCCGATCACTTCGGCATATCGACCTATTCGCTCAGCCGGCTATTCAAGAACCACGTCGGCGTGGGCTTTTCGGAATACGTCACCGCCAAGCGCCTCGAGGCCGCGCGCGAGCTGCTGCTGACCACCGACGAGAGCGTCGGTCAGATCGCTGCGGCGGTCGGCATCCCGAACGCCAATTACTTTTCGCGCCTGTTCAAGGCCAACGTGGGCCTGACGCCGGTCAAATTCCGTCAGGAGGCCGGTCTGGACGGCGCGCCGGACATCGAATAGAGCGGCGCTTTGACAAGCCGCTTCGGCGCAGACTTCATCTCCGCGCCGCTTTTTTTATACGCCGCCGGACGCGCCCCATAAGCGGAGGCGGTGCGGAGGAACGGCCTTCGTCATGTCCCGAAAGACCTGAGAAGCGGGCGGGCCTTGCCCGGTCTGGGAGGAAGGCTGCCGGCCGCGGCGCTTCGAGACGCGCCGGAATTTTTGCGGCGCGCGGCAGGAGATGCGCGCATCCCGTCGAATATATAAGCGTTTATATCGATTTTTTCGGAGGGAATTATGGCCATACTGGGCATTGATCTGGGCACGACCACGCTGTCCGCCGTCGTGCTGGACGAAAAAACGCGCGCCGTGATTCACAGCGAGACGCACAGGGGCGCGGGCTTCCTCGCCGCAAACGAGAGCTGGGCGCGCCTCCAGGACGCGGACGCGCTGGCCGCGCTGGGAATCGCCGTCTATGAGCGGCTGTCCCAGACATACCCTCTCAGCGCCGTGGCGCTCACCGGCCAGATGCACGGCGTTGTGCCGGTGGACGAAAACGGGCTGGCCGCCGGGCCGCTCTACACCTGGCAGGATGGCCGCGGCGCGCTGATCGAAAACGGCGAATCGGTCTGCGATGTTCTGTCGCGCGAAACGGGGCTGAGCGTCGCGTCCGGCTACGGGCTGGCCACGCACGTCTACAATCTGCGCCACAATCTGGCCGATCCGCGCACGCGCGCGCTGACCACCGCCGCCGGTTATCTGGGGATGCGTCTGACGGGCCGAAAGCGTCCGCTGCTGCACGCCAGCGACGCGGCGAGTCTCGGCGGCTACGACGTGCGGGCGCACCGCTTCCTCGAAGCCGCCGTGCGCCTGAGCGGTGACGCGCTGCCCGAGAGCACCGATCAGGCGGTGTGGCTGGGAAAAACGCGCGATCATGTGCCGGTGGCCGTGGCGATCGGCGACAATCAGGCCAGCTTCCTCGGCGCGTCGGACGACTGGGCGCGCTCGCTGCTGGTCAATGTCGGCACGGGCAGTCAGGTGTCGCTGTGCGCCGAAAAGTGCGTCCTGAGCGATGCGTTCGACACGCGGCCCTTCATCGGCGGCAGGTATCTGCTGGTGTCCTCGCCCCTGTGCGGCGGCAAAAGCTACGCGCTGCTCGAGCGCTTTCTGCGTTCCTGCGCCGCGCTGGCCGGCTGCGATGAGAGCAAATCGCTCTACGGCGCGATGAACGCCCTGGCCATGGCCGAGCCGCGCGACCCGCTGACCGTAGACACGCGCTTCTGCGGCACGCGGCGCGATCCGGCGCTGCGCGCGTCGATCACGAACCTCGGCGCGGACAATTTCGACGCGGCGCATCTCATCCGCGGGGTGCTGACCGGCATGGCGCGCGAGCTATACGACGGCTATGCCGCCATGCGCGCGGCGCTGCCCCTCCGAAGCGATCTCGTGCTGACCGCCTCGGGCAACGGCGCAAAGCGCAATCCGGCGCTGCAATCGATCCTCGCGCAGACATTCGGCCTGCCGCTGACCCTCTCCCCCTACGACGAGGAGGCCGCCCGCGGCGCGGCGATCTTCGCGCTGGGGCTGCTGGAGGACGGGCGCTGAGTTTTGAAGCGCGCATCTGAACGCTGGCCGGGCGATTCCGGTGCGCTCCCTTTTCTTCTGTTTTTCCATACACTTTTTACGATACAAAGGAGTGTTTTTCTATGCTGCTCAAATGGAATGATCCCGCCGTGCGGCTGACCGGCCGCTGGAGCCGGAACAACCCCGACTGCGCCACGGCGACCGCCAACGGCTCGTATTTCGAGTTCGCCTTCAGGGGCCGCGTGGCCGTGATGCACTTTGACGTGACGCTCAACGCCGCGCCCTATCCGCACCTGTACGTCGAAATCGACGGCGAAAGCCGCGTGGAAGCGCCGCTGGACAGCTATCTGCGCGTGTTCGCAAAGGACGCAGACGCCAATCACGTCGCGCGCGTCATTTTGAAAGGCTCGGTCGAGATGCAGCCGCGCTGGTTCCAGCCGCTGGTCGGCCGGACGGCGCTTCTGGGCATCGAGGTTGAGGAGCGCGGCGTGCTGCCCGCCGACGACCGCAAAATCGTCGAGTTTGTGGGCGATTCCATCACCGAGGGCGTGCTGATCGACGCGGACTATGCCGAAAAGCCCGCCTATACCTGGGATCAGCACAACCGCGTCTATCAGGACGACGTGACCGCGACCTACGGCTGGCTGACCGCCGAGGCACTGAATCTGCGCCCGGTCATGATGGGCTACGGCGCCGTGGGCGCGACGCGCGGCGGCTGCGGCGGCGTGGTGAAGGCGGCCTCGGCCTATCCGTTCGTCTATGACGGCGTGCCCTATGCCGGCGAAGCGCCCGATTACATCGTTATCAATCATGGCGCGAATGATCGCGGCGCGGGCGCGGAGAAATACCTCGCCGGATACGAGGAGCTGCTGGACGCAATCGCCGAGAAGCATCCCCGCGCCGTGCTGGTGGCGCTCAGTCCGTTCTGCGGCGCGTATGCCGCCGAACTGGAGGCGCTGTGCAAATCGTATTCCGAAAAGCACGGCCGCACGGTGCATTTCATCAACGGCGGCGTGTGGATTCCCGCCGAGCCGCTGCATCCCCTGCGCGGCGGGCATAAGATCGTCTCGGAGCACCTCATCCCCGCGCTGAAGGCCATCATCGACGAAGAGAAGTAATAGAAACCGCCCCGCCGTCCTCACATTCGAGAGCGGCGGGGCGGTTTCGCAGGCTGTGTGAAAATAATCGCGCCGAGCGCCGCCGGAACGCGCTATCAGCGGCTGTGCGCAAGGCTCTCGCCGGGCGTACCACCGCCCAAACCGCTTTCCCCGCGCGACGGCTGACCGCTCCCGAACGCCGCTCAGATAACGTCCGCACGGCTTCAGGCAGACGATCCGCCCTCGTCCCCCGCTTGCGGGGAGAACGAAACGCACTCCGCGAACAGACGCGTAAAACAGCCGCCCGCACCGGCAATGCGCGGCGCGCCGCTTTGCGCCGGACGACAAGGCCCACCGTCCTCACAACCGAAGGCGGCGGGCCCTATGCTTATCCGAGCAGGGCGCGGAAGTATTTCACGCGGTGGAAGGTCTGATAGTTGCTATCGTGGAAGCTGTGCGCGCCGTTCATCGCCGTGCGGCAGACGAAGATCAGATCGTCGCCCTCGAAGAAATAGTCGACATACTGGAAGCCGATGAAACGCGGATCCTCGTCGCGCCTGTCGATCAGATCGGCTGCGACGCGCCAGTTCTCCAGATCGTCCGAAACCATCAGCGAGAGCAGATTGCGGTTGCCCGCGCAGTGCTCGTCCAGTATGCGCGTGAGCAGGCAGACGTACTTGCCGCTCACATCGTCATGGCGAATGGTGAATTTCGAGTGGTTGCCGGGCAGCTTGATCGCATGATCGTAGACAAGCGGCGCGTCGGGATCGTCGGTATTGACGCGATAGGCCAGCGCCAGCCCGTAATTGGGTGTGCAGCGGCTCATGTCGTAGCGCATGATGTTGTAGAGATTGCCATCCGGCGCGACGGCCAGCGTGCCCTCTATGTTGCCGCTGCTCGGCCCTTTGCCCACGCCCGGCCAGCTGGGATCGTACCTGAGCGGCGGCGTGAAATGCCACGAGGCCGGATCGAGCAGATCGGCGTTCTCATCGGCGCTCATGATCATGGGCGCGTGATAGCCGCGTCCCCACGAGCCCCACTCGAGCGTGCCGTAGATGCGGCCCTTGTAATAAATCGGCGGCTGAGGATTTTTGTGCACGCCGGCTTCGCCGTTTTTGCCGTTCGAACCGCGCAGCAGCGTCACCGGCGCGCTGAACGTGCGGCCGCCGTCGGCGCTCTTGCCGATCAGCAGATCGCCGTATTCGGTCGAGCAGGAGAGCATATACAATTCGCCCTTATGGACGAACATTTTGCCCCAGAAGCAGGGATACAGCTCGCTGACATAGTGCCAGCTCGCGCCGTCGTCGTCCGAGCGGAAGATCAGCGTCAGATTCTGCGGCAGATTGCCCGAGAACAGATCCATCGCCGTGAGCAGATAGCCGTCCGGATGGCGCACCATCGAGGGCGAGCACAGATAATGGCCGGAGAAGGCGTACGCGTCGTCGCGCGGATGAAGATAGTTGACCACCGTGCCGACCGCCTCGCCCGTGCGGAACAGCCGAACGCGGCTCTTCTTCTCGCCCGCGCGGACATACAGCTCGTAATCGGTTGCAGGCGCAAGGCCGTCGATCGTGGCCTCGGGCGCGGCGACCGTCGCGGCGCAGCGGAACTCGCCCCGCCCCTCGATGCGCAGCATCACATCGTAGCGCACGCCCGCGTCGCCCAGCCACTCGCAGTGTATGCCGGTTCTGCTCGGCGCAAGGCGGCAGATGTATATGTCGCCGGTCTCGAAGAAAAACGGCTTATAGGGCGCATAGCTCCAGGTTGTGCATCCGATCATGTCAAAATACCCTCCATTCGCAGCAGACTCCGCCGGAAACCACGACGGAGCCTGCCCTTTTTTCACTTTTTGCGCAGCTTTTTGCTCAGCTGGGTGATCTTGGAAAAGTCCAGTCTGTTCTCGGTGTGATTGAGCAGCCGCTTGATGTTCGCGCGGTGGCTGAACACGGCCAGCGCGCCCACGATGATGGAGAACACCACATAGCCCGCGTTGCCGTGATGGAATATGATGACGAGCAGCGGATAGAGCACGGCGGTGCAGAGCGAGGCGACCGACATATAGCGCGTCGCAACGAGGATGACCACCTGAATGAGGAAGAGCGCCAGCGCCAAGAGCGGCTCCGTGGCCAGTATGATGCCCAGCGACGAGGCCATGCCCTTGCCGCCCTTAAAGCCGAAGCACACCGGCCAGTTATGCCCGAGCAGCACCGCCACGCCGGCGATATATTGGCCCGTTTCGCCCAGCATCGCGCCGCCGATCGCCACGGCGATCACCGCCTTGAGCATATCCCCCAGGAGCGTGAGCACGGAGGGGAACCAGCCCAGCGTGCGCATGACGTTGGTCGTGCCGGCGTTGCCGCTGCCGGTCTTGCGGATGTCGATGTGGCCGACCGCCTTGCCGACGAGCAGCCCCGTCGAGATATTGCCCAGAAAATACGCGATCACCGCAATCAGAATACCCTTAACGATTGCCATTGCCTTGTCCCTCCTTCAGGGGAATCAATCCTGCTTGTCCGTGCTGCGCTCGCGCATGATGAAGCGCAGCGGCGTGCCTTCAAAGCCGAACGCCTTGCGGAACTGATTTTCCAGATAGCGCTCATATGAGAAGTGCATGAGCTTCTGGTCGTTGATAAAGAACACGAACGTCGGCGGCTTGATCTGCTGCTGCGTGACATAGTAGATCTTGAGCCGGCGGCCGCTGGTCGAGGGCGGCTGGAGCGCGGCCTGCGCGTCGGTGAGGATGTCGTTGAGCAGCCCGGTGGTGATGCGGCGCGTGGCCTGCGCGTGGGCGTTGCGCACCGCGTCGATCACGCGGTTCACGCGCTGGCCGGTGAGCGCGGAGATGATCAGGATCGGCGCGTAGGCCATGAATTTAAGCCCCTCGCGGATCTTCTTGACCTGCTCCTCCATGGTGCCGGTTTCCTTTTCGATGGCGTCCCATTTATTGACGATGATGACGGCGGCCTTGCCCTGCTCGTCGATATAGCCGGCGATTTTGCTGTCCTGCTCGGTCACGCCCTGCTGCGCGTCGATGAGCAGCAGCGCCACGTCGCATCGGTCGATGGCGGCCAGCGACCGCACGATGGAATAGCGCTCGAGCGACTGATATTCGATCGACTTGCGCTTGCGGATGCCGGCGGTATCGATGAGGATATATTCCTCGCCGGTCTCGTCGGTGAAGCGGGTGTCGATGGCGTCGCGCGTCGTACCGGCGATGTCGCTGACCATGACGCGCTCCTCGCCCAGCATGCGGTTGACCAGCGAGCTTTTGCCCACGTTGGGGCGGCCGACCACGGCGATCTGCACCGGCGCCGTGGGATCCTCCTCCTCGTCCGGCTCGGGGAAGTGCTTGCACAGCTCCTCGAGCAGATCGCCGAAGTTGAGCATATTGACGCTGGAAATGCCGATGGGATCGCCCAGCCCGAGCTGATAGAAATCGTAGATTTCGCTCTCCATGCTCACGTTGTCGATCTTATTGACCACCAGCATGACCGGCTTTCCGGCGCGGCGGAGCATATCGGCGACGGTTTCGTCGTCGGCGGTGAGTCCCTGCCGTCCATCGACGAAGAACAGGATCACATCGCACGTCTCGATGGCGATTTCGGCCTGCCGCCGCATCTGCTGGAGCAGCGGATCGTCGCTGGTGGGGTCGATGCCGCCGGTATCGATCATCGTAAAGCGGTAGTTCTGCCATTCGCAGTCGGCGTACACGCGGTCGCGCGTCACGCCCGGCGTATCCTCGACGATGGCGACGCGCCGTCCCGCCATTTTATTGAAGAACGTCGATTTGCCGACGTTGGGCCGTCCCACGATGGCCACGAGCGGTTTTGCCATATATCCTGCACCTCCTCGGAGCGCGTTTTGCTCCGGGTCCTTTCCTTTTATAGATGAGTTGTTTGTGCGCGGGGGATTTTGGATGCCGCGCGGGGATTGCGCTTCTGAGTTCGCGCCGACCATACCGGTTCCATTGGGGA
>SFOF01000075.1 GCA_004552515.1 Clostridiales bacterium | reverse complement strand
CCAGTAGACGATGTCCGACTGAGACAGTATGTGAAACGCTTCAAAATAGCGGTTTTCCAGCGGCACCCATTCGTTCATGAAGCGCGCGTGCATGGCCGCGCCGTTGCGCTTCAGGATGCGCGCGCTTTGCGCCTCAGGACTTAGCGTGAGGAAAACGCGCAGGTCATAGCGTCCGTTCAGCCGGGGATGCTGGCTGTAGCTGCCCTCGATGATCTGAACGGGCCGCCTTTCGGCAACGACCGCCTCGCCCAGCGCGCCCTCGTGGCAGACATAGGGGCGATAGGAAAAGCGATCCTCGTCCAGATGATCGAGCACGTCGCTCTGGAAACGTTCGTAATCGACGTTGCCGCCTGGCTCGGCCAGCCGCTCCGGCGTTTTGCGCTCGTGCGGCAGGAAAAAGTCGTCCATATGGAACAGCTGCGCGCCATAAATGCCGCCAAGGAGCCGCCCCAGCGTGCTCTTGCCCGAGCCGCTGCACCCGTCGATGGCCACGCGCGCGCAGCCCTTTTCACTCAGCAGCGCGTCGACGGCCGCAAACACGGCCAGAGAACGCAGACTTTGGTTTAAAACAAGCCGGTAGGCGGGAGCGTAGGCTTCTCGATAGACGGCGCTGTGGCTGAACGGGGCAAAGTCTGTTTTGCGGCAGCTCTCCGCCAGCGCGCGCAGATCGTCGCCGGAAAAGGGCAGCAGACCCTCGTCGGCCATGGCGGCGGCTTCGGCCATTTCATGCTCGAACAGCGCAGCGTTTTTCTCGAAACAGACCGAGGTCTGCACAAACAGCGCATTGACCGTTTCAGGGCGCAGACCCATGCGGCGCGCAGGCTCGATATACAGCCGCGACACGCCGTTTCCGACCGGCTCAAGGAGCGGAACATAGCGGCCGGGCGCGGAAGCGTTCCATTCAGACTTCAGTCGGTTCAGGGCGTATTCGGGCGACGAAACGAGGTGGCCGCCGGCGAAAGCGGACTGATAGATCAGCTTGGCGCAGTCGGTCGCCTGCATTTGGGGATAGCGTTGAGCATGGGAGCGAAGAAGCGCGCGCAGCATGGCAAAAATCCCTTCATTATTATATGGGTGCGTCGGAGCGGCGTAAGAATCCGCATAACGTTCTGGTTCAGTATAGCATTTCGAACGAAAACTGTCAACGCGAAAACGAAGCCGCGCCGCAGTCTCTGCGATCCACAAAAAACGCCGCAAAATCATCGCACGCTCTTGATTCGCGCCGCGAAATGCGTTATCATTATAACATGAACTCAACGGCAAATCAACGATGGACGGAGGATATGCCATGGAAAAGGGACGATTGACGGCGCTCTTCAAGCCGGACGGCGTATATACGCGGCACAGCGAGGGCGCGTTTCTGCGCATGAAGGACGGCGCGCTGATGTTTGCCTACAGCCGTTTTACGGGCGCGTGGTTCGACGACGCGCCGTCGGACATCGTGTTCTGCGTCTCCCGCGACGAGGGCGAGACGTGGACTGAGCCGGATGTCATGCTCTCGGCCGCGTCGTTCGGCGTGAAGAACATCATGAGCCTGTCGCTTCTGCGCATGGAAAACGGCGATCTGGGCGCGATCTGCATCGCCAAGGAGCCGCCGCAGATCTATCGCGTCTATCTTTCGCGCTCGGCTGACGAGGGAAAGACGTTTTATAAACGCATCGACTGCCTTGAGAACGTCGGGCAGGGGCATTATGTGGTCAACAACGCGCGCGTCATTCGCTTAAAGAGCGGGCGGCTGATACTGCCCCTGGCGCATCACCGCTCGGACGGCCGCGCGAAAAGCGGCGAGAACGCGCACATCGACTACCGCGCCTCGGGCGTGTGGGTCTATTCGGACGACGACGGCGAAAGCTGGCTGCCGGCGGACGATATTGTGTTTCCGCCCTTCAC
Source organism: Clostridiales bacterium (assembly GCA_004552515.1). Lineage (GTDB taxonomy): Bacteria > Bacillota > Clostridia > Christensenellales > Aristaeellaceae > Firm-10. Next base: position 7,341 of record SFOF01000075.1, on the reverse strand, counting down.
CGGCTCGAAAACCGGCCTGCAGGAGCCGGGCGTGATCGAGAAGCAGAGCGGCGCGCTGTGGGGCTTTTACCGCACGGACATGGGCTTCCAGTACGAGACGTTTTCCATGGACGGCGGGCTTCACTGGACGGCGGCGCAGCCTTCGCGCTTTACCTCGCCCGTGTCGCCCATGAGCATGGCGCGCCATGCCTCGGGGCGGCTGTACGCGGTGTGGAATCCGATCCCCGAATACAATGGCCGCGCAAAATCGAGCGCGGGCTGGGGGCGCACGCCGCTGGTCATGGCGCATAGCGACGACGACGGCGCGTCGTGGAGCGAGCCTGAGATCATCGAGGAGGAAGAGGGCCACGGCTATTGCTATACGGCGCTGTTCTTTACGCGGGATAACGCGCTGCTGGCGGCTTATTGCAGCGGCGGGCCGGAGGAGGGCGCGTGTCTGGCGCGGCTGAGCATCCGGAAAATCGAATTGGAATAGTGGGGGAGAAAGCTATGTTTTATGCCGATACGCAGGCGAGGGCGGCGCAGGCCGAAAGTACCTTCGCAGAGCGCCGCGCGCGCCGCATTGATGAAAAGACGCAGGGCTATACCTATGATTACAAGACGGACATTTACGGCGAGGACGCGGCGCTGAACCTGTGGGCGAACCGCAATCTCGCGGCGGCCAACGAGCGGCTGCGCAATACGGCGCTCTGGTTCGATCAGCCGCATCCCCATGGACGCGATCCGCGCGGCGAGAGCACATTCGCGGCGCTGGGGATGGCGGGCGCGCTGTATCACGCCCCCGACCGGCTCGAGCCGGAGACGAAGCGGCTGATCGACCGCTTCTTTCTCGAAAAGAACTTTGAAAGCATGTACGAATCGGAAAATCACCGCCTGCTGCACCACACGGCGCTCTATCTGGCGGCGATGTTCTATGCTGATAAGACGATCGCCTATCTGGGCAGGCGCGGCGGCGAGCTGCTGGATGAGGAAGAGGATTATCTGAAAAACTACATATTGTATCGCGCGGGCGCGGGCTGGGGAGAGTTCGATTCCTACGGCTATATGACGGTGGTGTTCAAGTGCCTGCTGCTGCTGCGCTCCTTCGCGCGGGACGAGCGGCTGAGGAAGCTCGCCGCGATGATGCTCGACATACTGCTGCTGGACGTTATCATGGACAGCGTGGGCGTTCAGTATGGCGGCGCGCACGGGCGCATCTATCCGCCCTCGGCGCTCAACGCCATTCACGGCGGCACGCTGACCGGCTACTATTTCGGCGGCGCGCGTGAGGATGAGTGCGATTGTCCGCCCTGCGACTGTATGATGAGCGACTACAGGCCAGGCCACGCGCTCTATGAGCTGGCGGTTGGACGGAATATGGCATACGTCAATAAGGAATCGAAGCACCTTCACTGCATTCCGCAGGCCGTGCTGGAGGGGCGCATCAGCAAGTACACCTATGTCACGCCGCGCTATATCATTGGCGCGATCAACCGGCAGGATCCCTATCCGGAGGATTCGGCGCAGGAGTGGTATGCGCATCACGAGCAGCACGAGATGGACGCGATGATCGTGGGCGAGCCGCGCGCGAAGGTGTTTACGCATCATCCGGGCGATTTCAAGGAGCACAATCAGTGGACGGGCGATCTGCATTGCCGCTGCGTACAAACCTTCTGCGACAAAAACGTGATCCTGGCCACCTATGACATTCATGATCACGGCGCGCTGACCAATTCGCACGTTCAAACCGGCGCGCATCAGTATTTCTATATTAATGCCTACATGAACCGCGACGTGATGGAGCGCGTTGAAGAGCGCGGCGGCTGGATGTTCGCGGCCTATGGCGGCGTGTATATCGCGCTTTACGGCAGCAGCGGCTTTCACTGGATCGCCGAGGCCGACAGGAGCGTTCAGCGCGTCGCGCCCATGCTGCCGGACAACGACCGCTATGAGCTGGTGTCCGACGGCAAAAAGCACGGCGTTGTGATCGAAATTTCGGACGCGGAGGACAGCCTTGAGCAGTTTATCGAGCGCATCCTCTCAAATCCCGTGTCGTTCGATCCCGAGACGATGCGCCTGGCCTATACGAGCGGCGGCCGCACGGTCGAAATGCAGGGCATGGCGCGCGCGGTGAACGGCGTGTCGCCCGCTTTCCCGTATAAGCTGTTCGATTCGCCCTATGCGCAGTCCGAAACAGGATCGAGAGTCGTCCGCGTCGCCGGTGCGAGCGGAACGCTCGTATACGACTTCAACAAAGCGGAAATCATCGCGGAATAATGCAAAAAAAGCGCGCCGTCCCATACTCAGTGAGACGGCGCGCTTCGCCAGACGGACGAATATCAGACGGTCTGGCCGAATTCGGTTTCGAATTTGCTCCAGGGGATATTGACCGGCTTGCCCTGATTGATCAGCTCGTCGATGTGCATCAGCAGCGGGAACTGAGCTTCGGTCGCCTTGCCCAGCTCGATCAGGCGGCGCACGGCGCGCGCAGTGCGGGTGGCGATGACGATGGATTCGAGCGTCACGCCCTTGAGCTCATCCATGGCCTGCTCGAAGGTCAGGCCGCGGCCCAGCAGCGTGCCGATCTTGCGGGTGCGGCCGCCGAACACGGTGACGTACAGATCGCCCGCGCCCAGGATGATGTTGTCATCGTCGCTGCCGGAGAGGCGGATCAGGCGGCGCATTTCGCGGATGCTCTGGCCGAACAGCGCGGCCTGAGAGTTGTAATGCTCCTTGCCGCCCACGCCCTCGATGCGCTCGGACAGGCCGATGGCCAGCGAAACGCCCAGCGCGTAGGCGTTCTTCATGGCGACGGCACACTCCACGCCGCGGATGTCGGTGGACAGGCTGATGTGGTAGTAGTCGCACTCGAACAGGCCCTTGATCCATTTGAGCAGTTCAGGCTCGTCGCCGCAGAAGCAGACCTCGGTGGGGTCGTGATCGGCCAGCTCATAGCTGGTGCAGGGGCCGCCGACGGCGTTCAGGCGCATTTTGCGGCCGGGGTGCTTCATGCGGTAGTATTCGGGATAGGAGATGAGCGAGCCGTCGGGCAGATCCACCATGCCCTTGGTGATGCCCAGGATCGGCATTTCCTCGGGGATGATGGGCAGGATGTTGTCCGAGAACCAGTCCACGCCGAAGCTCGACACGCCGCTGATGACCAGCTCGGCGCCCTTCATGGCCTCGTCCAGCTGCGTGAAATGATAGAATTTGAAGCCGGCGGGGATGGGGCGCTTCATCGTCAGATGCGTGCCGGTGGCAATGGCGTGGTCGATAATGGCGTCGTCCAGCGGCGTGCCCACCAGACGAATCTCATGGCCGTTTCCGGCGGCGGGATAGCCGATGGCGGTGCCCATCATGCCCGCGCCGATGATCGTAATAATGCTCATGGCGTATCGTCCTTTCGTTTTCAAGCGGTATAAACCCATTATAGCCCCAATCGGCGGCGAAAGCAACAGCGCGTCGGGACGCTTAACAAGAAAAGAAACAGATGAAAACACATGACGGGAGGAGACTCACAGGATGAAAACATCGGTCTTTGGCTTTGGCACAAGCGGCATGAACTGGACGCAGGCGATTGATTATGTCGCTGCGCTGGGCGCGGCGGGCATAGAGCCGTATCCCATGGCGGAGCTGCAAACGCCGTCCCTGCCGGCGGCGCGGCGCATTGGCGATTACGCGCGGGAAAAGGGGCTGGAGCTGCCCTGCTTTTCCACGGCGGCGCAGCTGACCGGCGAGAAGGCGTCCGCTGAAATCGAGCGGCTGTGCCGCTATGCGGACGTGTGCGCGGAGATGGGGATATCGTATCTTCATCATACGCTGATTCCGGCGCTGGATCCGGCGGGCGTGCCGCGCGATATGGACGCGGCGATCGACGAGGCCGCCGGAAACGCGCGCGCCGTGTTTGATTACGCGCAGTCGGTGAACGTTCAGTGCATTTACGAGGATCAGGGCTACTGCGTCAACGGCGTGCGGCGCTTCGAGCATTTTCTGCGCGCGCTGGATCGTCCGGCGGGCGTGGTGGCCGATCTGGGCAATATCCTCTTTGCCGGCGAACGGGCGCAGGATTTCGCCGGGCGGTTCGCGCCGCTGGTTCGGCATGTCCATGTGAAGGACTATCTGTTTAAGGACGGGCGGGCGGACTCTCCGGGCGACGGCTGGTATAAGACGCTGGGCGGCGACTATCTGCGCGGCACAGTGATCGGGCACGGCGTGATTCCGTTCCGGCGCGTCATGGCGCAGCTGCTCGATGCGGGCTACGACGGCTGGTATTCCATGGAATACGACGGCCTTGAGGACATGAAAACGGCGCACGCGCTGGGGCTTCGGAATATGCGGCGCTATTATGAGCAGGCGCGGCTCGAGGGCGGCTGCGAGTGCCCGCATATGGCGGTGGAGTAAAAAATAGGGCTTGACGCGCGGTCATGAAGCGTATATAATGGTTATAAAGACGTTGACCGGGAAGAAGTAGCGTCTGATCGACTCCTCAAGAGAGCTGCCGGGCGGTGCGAGGCGGCGGAGCGACAGACAAGGCGAATACATCCCGCGAGTTGTGCGCTGAACGCGTAAGCCAGTAGGACGCAACGGGTTCGCCCGTCACAGCAGAAAGGCATATGCGCATTGCGCCGTGCCTGAGCGGTCGGCTTTGGCCGGCAATAGAGGTGGTACCGCGGTAAGCTATTTATCGTCCTCTGCACAGCTTTGCAGAGGGCTTTTTAATAGCCTCCTGCAAAAAATACAGGAGGGAAATTCCATGCCGATTACCGAGTTCCTTGTCCGCAACGCACTCCTTTACCCGAACGACACGGCTCTTGTGGAGATCAATCCGCAGTTTAAGAGCGAGAGCCGCATCACCTGGCGCGAGTATTCGCTGATGCAGCCCGAGCCGGGCGAGCCGTTCCGCCGCGAGATGACCTGGGGCGAGTTTGACAAAAAGGCCAATCGCTTCGCCAATCTGCTGCTCACGCGCGGCTGCAAAAAGGGCGATAAAATCGCCATTCTGCTGATGAATTCGCTCGAATGGCTGCCGATTTACTTCGGCATCCTGAAGGCGGGCGCGGTGGCCGTGCCGCTCAACTACCGCTATACGGCGGATGAGATCAGATACTGCCTTGAAAAGGCCGACTGCACCATGCTGGTCTTCGGGCCGGAGTTTACAGGCCGCATGGAGAATATCTGTGATCTCATCCCCAGAGTGAAGCATCTGTTCTATGTCGGCGAGGACTGTCCGACCTTCGCCGATAATTACGACTACATGATCGGCCTGTGCTCGACAGAAGCGCCGAATATCGCCGTCACCGACGATGATGACGCGGCGATCTACTATTCCTCCGGCACGACCGGCTTCCCCAAGGCGATATTGCACGCCCATCGCGCGCTGGTTCATTCGGCGCGCTGCGAGCAGGCGCATCACGGCCAGACGAAGGACGACGTGTTCCTCTGCATACCGCCGCTCTATCATACCGGCGCGAAGATGCACTGGTTCGGCAGCCTGATTTCGGGCGGCAAGGCGGTGCTGCTCAAGGGCACGAAGCCCGAATGGATTCTGCGCGCCGTCTCGGACGAGGGCTGTACCATCGTCTGGCTGCTGGTGCCCTGGGCGCAGGATATCCTCGACGCGATCGATCGCGGAGACCTCAAGCCGGCGGATTACCGGCTCGATCAGTGGCGGCTGATGCACATCGGCGCGCAGCCCGTGCCGCCCTCGCTGATCCGGCGCTGGCTGTCCGTTTTCCCGAATCACAAGTACGATACGAATTATGGCCTGAGCGAATCCATCGGCCCCGGCTGCGTGCATCTGGGGCTGGACAACATCGAAAAGGTCGGCGCGATCGGCAGGGCGGGCTTCGGCTGGGCGGTCAAGATTGTCGATCCCGAGGGCAATGCCGTCGAGCGCGGGGACGTGGGCGAACTGTGCGTCAAAGGCCCCGGCGTGATGAAATGCTACTATAAGGATGAAAAGGCGACCGCCGAGGTGCTCAGGGATGGCTGGCTCCTGACCGGCGATATGGCCATGGAGGATGAGGACGGCTTTATCTTCCTGGTCGATCGCAAGAAGGACGTCATCATCACCGGCGGCGAGAATCTCTATCCCGTGCAGATCGAAAACTACCTGCGCCGGCACGAGGCGGTCAAGGACGCGGCGGTCATCGGTCTTCCCGACGCGCGGCTGGGCGAAATCGCCGCGGCCATCATCGCTGTCAAGGACGGCTGTACGCTGACTGAAGAGGAAATCATGGATTTCTGCGCGGGGCTGCCGCGCTATAAGCGGCCGCGGAAGGTGATTTTCGCGGATGTGCCGCGCAATCCCACCGGCAAGATCGAAAAGCCCAGGCTGCGCGCGCTGTATTGCGGCGAGAGCCTTGTGGCGCAGCAAATTGAAAAGTGAGAGAGGACAAACATCATGGCAAAGACACTGTTGATCGGCAATGCGGCCGTGGCGCGCGGCGCTTACGAGGCCGGCGTGCGGGTGGTTTCCTCCTATCCGGGAACGCCCAGCACGGAGATTACGGAGAGCATCGTCAAATATCCCGAGGTATATGTCGAGTGGGCGCCCAACGAGAAGGTGGCCTGCGAGGTGGCGATCGGCTCGTCCATGGCGGGCGGCCGCGCCATGGCCTGCTGCAAGCACGTCGGCCTGAACGTCATGGCCGATCCGCTGTTCACCGCCGCCTACATCGGCGCGAACGCGGGACTTGTGCTGTGCGTCGCCGACGATCCGGGGATGCATTCCTCCCAGAACGAGCAGGATTCGCGCCACTATGCGAAGGCCGCCAAGGTCGCCATGCTGGAGCCGTCCGATTCCGCCGAGTGCCGCGATTTTACAAAGCTGGCGTTCGAGCTGAGCGAGCGCTTCGACACGCCGGTCATCGTGCGCCTGTCCACGCGCGTGTCTCACTCGCAGAGCCTTGTCGAGGCGCATGAGCCGGATACGGTCGAACTGAAGCCCTATGAAAAGAACGTCGCCAAGAACGTCATGATGCCCGCCAATGCCATAAAGCGCCATGTCGCCGTCGAGGAGCGCGCGAAGAAGCTGATCGAATATGCCGAAACCACGCCGCTCAACCGCATCGAGGATAACGGCGCCCAGATCGGCGTGATCTGCTCCGGCATTTCGTATATGTACGCGCATGAGGCGCTGGGCGATAAGGTGAACTATCTCAAGCTGGGCATGGCCTATCCGATGCCCGAGATGAAGATTCGCGCCTTTGCGGCACAGTGCAGGCGGCTCTTCGTGATCGAGGGCGTGGTACCCATGCTCAGCGCCATCCCCACGGGCTGCCGTTTCGGCCCCCGCTGCCCCTACGCCACCGAGCGCTGCCGCCGGGAAGCCCCGGAACTCACCGAGGACGGCAGCGGGCA
>SFOF01000074.1 GCA_004552515.1 Clostridiales bacterium | reverse complement strand
GGTCTTTAGTTTCAAGATGCGAAAACTACTAAGTATTGTGGCTTTCGCATCTTTTTTTTTGTCTATATCTTGTGATTTGGCAAAAGAGACTTGGCACCCTGATTATTTTGATGTATAATAACATCAGAGAGCCTATTTCGGAACCCTTGATGAGTGGAATAGACTAAAAGGAGTGTCAAAAATGGGCATTAAAAGAAATTAATAAAAATAATGAAAAAATATGAGTGCCCGTGCTGTGGGCAAAAAACGTTTGGAGAAAAGCCCGATAACACTTTTCAAGAGTGCTCTAAATGCCATTGGGTTGATGATGGCGTACAACTTCACAATCCAGATTATAGGGGCGGCTTTAATAAAATGTCGCTGAACGAAGCTAAACAGGCATATAAAGCAGGTTTGAAAATCTTTTGATAATCAGCGCCGTTACTATCTATGAGGGTGTCTATGCGCAATAGGCAAACTCATTTTTTTAGGGACACTTTGTGTAACTATTTTTGAAGAGAATTTATAAATGAACGAAAATCTGAAAAAATATCTGACGCGCGTTGCAAAGCAGCGCCCTGCCCGCAAAAATCATGCGGACGGGGCGCTGTTTTCGTATACGGCGGGCGGGTCAGGTACTCGCGCGCTCGATGACCTTGCAGCTTTCGCAAAAGACGTGGCTGGTTGGTACGGCTTCGTCGTTGACGTACTGCCAGAGCATTTCGGCGGCGCGGCGGCCGGCCTCGTAGACGGGAAGCTCTATGGAGGTCAGGCGCGGGTCCAGCTCGGAACAGAGATTGTTGTTGTCGCAGCCGATCACCTTGACGTCCCGTCCGGGGCGGAGGTGGCGGATCTCGAGCGCCTGATAGACCAGCTGCGCCAGCCGGTCGTTGAAAGCGAAGATTCCGTCGGGGATGCCGTACTGATCGAATGAGGGCAGGATCGTGCGGTAGCACTGCGCCAGATCGTAGGTGAAGGAATCCATAAAGACGGCGTGGCTGTCCTGCGCGACGCCGCTCGAGGCCAGCGCCATCATGAAGCCCTGATAGCGGTCGTAGGCGGTCTGATAGATGGGCGCGCTGAAATACGCGATTTTCTTGCAGCCGCGGTCGAGCAGGAACTTTGTGGCGACATAGCTGCTCTCGAACGAATTGCAATACACGCCGGGCGTGAGGAAACCCACCAGCGGGCGATAGCAGCTGATCAGCTTGACCCCCGTCTTTTGCAGGCGGCGGTAGAAGAGCGGATTGATGTCGCCGTGCGTCGCGGGAATGATGATGATGCCCGACACGCCGTCCCGCACCAGCTTGATCAGGCAGCTTTGCTCGTTGGCCGTGTCGTTGTCCGTGCTGCACACGATGACGTTTATGCCATGCCGGGCAGCCACGTCCTGCACCGCGCGAATGATGTAGGGATAGATGTCGCCCAGGATCGAGCTGCACAGTATGGCCCAGGTCTTTTTATTAAAGTGCGACGTGCTGAATTTGAGCGCGTTCAGCTCTTGCAGGCCGGCGTTTTCCTCAATGCCGGCCTTGCGGACATAGGTGCCGCTGCCGCCGCGGCTGGAGAGATAGCCGCTGGCGATCAGCTCGGCGATCGAGTGCTCGAGCGTCGTCCGCGCAATGCCGAGTTGCTCCGACAGGATCTTCCTGTTCGGCAGCTTGTCGCCGTCGTCCATCGTTTCGATGAGCTTCTTCAGGCGCTCGCCGGCGTCCTGATACTTGTAGCCGTTTCGCTCCATTTTGTAACCTCGCATATCGTTTCGCGCTGTGCCTGCCTATAACCTGATGACGCGCCGCTATTGCGACCTGTACGCCGCGTTCATGGCCGGCGAGTTCCAGAAGGCGCGCTTGATTCAGTTCGGCATCAACCGGATCGTGACGGTGCTGCTCAGGCACGGCTGCATACCGGCCATCAAGGAAGCGCTGACGCTCAAGGGCTTCGACGCGGGTCATGTCGCCTATCCGGGCAAGCGCTTTGACGCGGAGGAGCGGCGGCAGCTGGCGGAGGAGCTGCGTGCGGCGGGCTACGAAATCTGACGATCTCATGACGAAATGCGGGAGGCGTGGAGAGCGCCTCCCGCATTTTCCGCAATCCTTCACGCAATCGCGGGCGCGGCGTTTACACGGGGCGCGCTATAATAATAAGTAGAAAGACCGCTTCTGGCGACGACGGGAGGATGGAGAATATGAAGAAATTTGCGGCGATTCTGGCGGCGCTGATGCTGCTGGTGCCTGCGGCCTGCGCGGAGGGCGACTTCCGTGCGGCGCAGGCGATGGGGCCGTTTTCCGAGGGCTATGCCGCCTTTCAGAACGAGCAGGGCCTGTGGGGCTATATCGATCGCGCGGGCAGCGTGGTCATCGATCCGGCCTGGGCGCTGGCCGATCCGTTTATCGAGGGCCTTGCGCGCGTCGGCACGGCCGATCATCATTACGGCTATATCGACATGACCGGCGCCGTGATTTTTCAGCCGGTCAGCACGGCGGCGACCGACTTCCACGACGGGCTGGCCACGGTGCAGGTTGACGGCGCGTACGGCTTCATCGCGTCCGACGGCAGCTACGCCTACGAGAAGCGCTGGACGAACGCCGGTTATTTCAGCGAGGGGCTGGCCTATGCCGCGGACGGCGGGGCGGTCGGCTTTATCGATAAGAGCGGGAATATGGTCGTCGCGCCGCAGTGGGAGCGCGCCTATGGCTTTTCGGAGGGGCGCGCCGCCGTGCGCAGCGGCAAGGTCTGGGGCTTTATCGACGCGCAGGGTCATGTGATCGTCGCGCCGCAGTATGAGTACGGCGCGTTCTATTCGGAGGGTCTGGCGGCGGTGAGCCTGAACGGCCTGTACGGCTATATCGACGCGCAGGGCGAGACGGCGTTGCCCTTTGCCTATGAGGTGGCTTCCGGGTTTGTCGATGGCCGCGCGTGGGTCAAGCGGGATGGGCTTTACCGGCTGATCGACAAGAGCGGCAGCGAACTGAGCGATGAATACTGGGACAACGTGTTCAGCGAGTTCAACCGCGCTGCGTACAGCCGCGTGATGAGGGACGGCTTGTGGGGCTACGCGGACGAAAACGGCGCGGTCGCGCTCCAGCCGGTCTATGAAAAGGCCATGCGCTTTAACGACGGTCTGGCGGCTGTGCAGAAGAACGGGACGTGGTATCTGATCGACGAGCGCGGCGTGGATATTCTTTCCGGCGAGAACACGCAGGTCTGAGCCGATATGACCTGAACCGGCGCACAGAACGCTTGAAAAGGTGCATTGCACGCCGGTTTTTTGCGAGGCATGGCGGCGGACGCTGGAGGTTTCGATGCTGGTGAAGAGCGCGATTTGTAAAAAACGGCTTGTCTTTTCGCGGGGATGCGCTATAATAGAAGCGGACATCATCGCTTCGCAGGGAGGACGGTCTTATGAGCTATCCCATTTCCACATCGATCCATCTGTTTTTCAAACCCGACGGCGCGACGCTGAACGCGCAGATCGAGCGGCACATCGCGGCGGGCTTCCGTTTTCTGGATTTCAACTTTCTCGACTGGGCGGCGGTTCCGGATTGCCCGTTCTGGTCGGAGGACTGGCGCGCGTGGATTGATTCCGCGCGCGAAACGGCCGAGCGGCACGGCGCGCGCTTCAATCAGGCGCACGCGCCCTGTCCCGAGCAGAATCTGAAGAGCGATCTTAATCTGTATGAGACGGCCTGCGCGCGGGCGTTCGAGGCCTGCAAGATGCTGGGGGTTCCGTGGATGGTGTTTCATCATGTGAACAATCCGGCGCAATACGGCTCGGCGCTGTCGAAATTCGAGTTTGACCGGGTGTTTTTCACGCGGATGCTCGAGCACGCGCACCGCTGTGGCGTGGGCATTGCCATCGAGAATCTGTTCAACGGCGGCGCGGTGAACGGCGAGATGAAAAATCCCGTCGATTACGCCATTGCGCTGGCCGACGCGCTGGACGATCCGCTGGCCGGCGTGTGCTGCGATACCGGCCACTGCCACATTGCTCAGTATAACCTCCTGGGCCGCGCGGACGATACGATCAATCCCGCGGACGACATTCGCCGGATCGGCGGCAGGCGGCTGAAGGCGCTGCACATCCACGACAACCGCACGCACGGCGACGATCACATACCGCCCTTCTATGGCTCGATCGACTGGGCGGACGTGATGCGCGCACTGGACGAGATCGGCTATGAGCACAGCTTTACGTTCGAGGCGCACAACGCCGCGCGCGGTTTGCCCGAGCCGCTCAAGGACGAGGGCGCTCGGCTGCTCTACCGCATGGGCGAGGCGCTGACCGGCTCCATGGCAAAGTAAAAATAACGCCGCTCCTTCCGAACGCGTCCGTTCGAAGGGGCGGCGATGTTTTTCTTTGGATGTAAGCTGACGGATGTGCGTCCGCGGCGGTTTTCCGCAGAGGAAGTTACACGCCCGCAACGCTGATGCGTTCACCGATGTGACGGCCGGCCATGATTTCATCGACCAGTGCGATGGCGTAATCGGCATAGCTCAGCACGCTTTCGCCCCGGTCGTTGAGCACAAGCTCCTCGCCGCCGGGAATGTAGCGGCCGGTGCGCTCGCCGTCGGCGCGGAAATCAGCGGCGGGGCTGACGTATGTCCACTTTACGTTCTTCTGCGTGCGCAGGAAGGTGAGCGCTTCGTCGTGCGCGGCGGCCAGCGGCTTGAACGCGTCCGGAAAATCGGGGCCGTCGGCCACGCAGGCGGTGTGAGCGGGATTAACGTACAGACTGCCCGCGCCGCCGACCACGATCAGCCGCTTGTCCGTGCCCTCGACAAGGCCGCACAGATGACGTACCGCCGCGGGGATGCCGCCGATTGTATCGACCGTCCACGCGCCGAACGCGTCCACGATCACGTCGAAGGGCGCGAGATCGGCGCGCGTCAGATCGAACAGATCCCTGATGAGCGCGTTTTTAGCCGCGCTGCGATTTTCGCCGCGAACGACGGCGGTTACGTCCAGACCGCGCGCGGCGGCCTCCTTGACAATCAGGCTTCCGGCCTTGCCGTTGGCGCAAACAACTGCGATTTTCATGATGATGTTCCTCCTTGGGGTGGGTGATTCTCTTGCCGCTTTTTCTCCCGGCGACAGATACAGTATAGCGCCGCGCCGCCGGAGCGTAAAGTACGCACTTTTTTGTGCCGCAGTCACCGGCGGGTAACGATTGAACGGTTTCCGGGAGGATACTCTTTTGCGCGGCGGCGGTTTTCGTCTTTTTAGGAGAAAGGCGCGCAACATACAATTAACTTGACTCTTTCGGCGCGGCGCGTCATACTGATGGTATCAAACGGGCGCTAAGGGGAAAAATCGCCTGCAAGGAGGACGAATGATGGAACGCACGGATTTGCCGGCCTGCCCGGTGGAGACGACGCTGGCGCTCATTTCCAATCGCTGGAAGGCGCTGATACTGCGCGATCTGCTCATGGGGACGAAGCGCTTCGGCGAGCTGCGCAGATCGCTTGCCGGCATCTCACAGAAGGTGCTCACGGCCAACTTGCGCGATATGGAGGCCGACGGACTGCTGACGCGCACGGCCTATGCCGAGGTGCCGCCGCGCGTGGAATATGCGCTGACCGATCTGGGCGAGAGCCTGCGCCCGGTGCTGGCCGCGCTGTTTGACTGGGGGCTGGCCTACAGGCGCGCAAACGGCTGTCCGGAAAGCGAGCAGGCCGACGCGCTGGGCGCGATGCTGCACGGCGAAAATTTTGCGGCGCGCGCTTGAAGCGGGCCGGAAACTGGGCTATAATAAAGGCGGAAACCATGCAGGGAGGGAAATCAGCATGAGAAAGAACCTGGGTGCGAAGCCCTATACCTATCCGCAGCCGGTGTTCATCATTGCAACCTACGGTTCGGACGGCGCGCCGGACGCCATGAACGCGGCCTGGGGCGGCATCAGCGACGATAAGGAGCTGAGTATGTGCATCAGCGCGAGCCACAAGACGACGAAGAACATTCTCGCGCGCGGCGCGTTCACCGTCAGCATGGGCGAGGCGGCGTATGCGGCGGCCTGCGATTATGTGGGGCTGGCCTCGGGCAACACAGAGAAGGATAAATTCGGCAAGGCGGGCTTTCACGCCGTCAAATCGGAATTCGTGGACGCGCCGCTGATCGAGGAGCTTTCCGTTGCCGTGGAGTGCCGGCTGAAGAGCTTTGATCCCGAAACCGGCCGTCTGGTGGGCGAGATCGTCAACGTCAGCGTGGACGAGCGCGTTCTGGACGAAAACGGTCATGTGGACGTGGCCAGGGCGCGACCGATCACGTTCGATCCCTTCAACAATACCTATGTGGCGCTGGGCGAAATCGCCGGACAGGCGTTCCACGACGGACTGGCGCTCAAGTGAGCATAAAAACAGCATAAGACAGCGGCGGACAAGGCCCATGATGGCTTTGTCCGCCGCTTTTTTGTCAGCACTCGCCCGTCAGGCACCACATTTTCGTTTCGCCCAGGCGCATGTCCACGTCGATATGATCGACATTATGGCCATAGAAACGCTTTTCGTATACCTCGAACGGCGAGCAGGGGCGCTTGAAGTAAACCGTGCGCGCGCCGTCGTCTTTGGCGTGGACGCAGACGAAATTCTCGTTGGCGTAGAGCGCGTCGTCGCTGTGCAGGAACAGATGGCAGCCCGCCCATTCGGCCAGCGAGGCGATCAGATCGCTGCGCATGACCTGAGAGGCGCAGTAGACGCTGGCAAAGCCGTTCTTCTCGGTCATGGCCAGGGCGGCGCGCCCGTTGTGGCAGTAGCGCCCCAGTATGATCGCGTCGGGATCGTCGATTTCAAAGCCCGGATTGGCGTAGACCGGCGGCAGAACGCTCGGCGAAATCCAGATGTTGCTGTGAACGTCGCGGTCGATTACGCCGTAACGGCGCGTGGCCGAGGCGCGCTTCAGGCAGGGATGGCTGTCCGGCTCCACGCGGAAATGCGGAAAGAAGGTTTCGTCGATTTCGCGCACGCGCATACCGACGGTTCTTTCGATGTTGGCCTTGTCCATGACGCGCGGCGCGTTCGGGTTGATGAAGCCGGGCGCGTACAGCCAGACGACGGCGGCGTGATTGCGGCGCGCCTTCTCGAAAATCGCCTCGCGCTCCTCGTCGGTCAGATAGTACTGATTGAGCATCAGATAGAGCTTGTAATCGGGCATATCGCCGCGCGCCATGTCGTTGTGGAAGTAGTAGTCAACCGGCGCGCCGATGCGCCCCAGATCGGAGGTGCGGTAAAAGTCGGTCACCAGCTGCGTGGTGCTCTGGGAGACGTAATGCACGCTCTCCGCATCGTAGATCAGCGCGATGTCGTTCTTCTTGGTGCGATCGAGCGAATAGGCGAAGCGCGCGACCTCCTGCTGGCGCCTGAACAGCGCGAGAATGTCGGGATCGTCGTACCAGTCGCCGCCCATGTCGAACCACCAGCCGCTGATGTCCTCGCACAGATCGCGGGCGAAATCGCGCTTGAGCGTGGTGATGGAATCCTTTACGGTGTAGAGCGCCATGGCGTCGCGCTGTACCCAGGGCTTGGCGCGGTGCGTGCGGGAATCGTCCTCGCAGATATAGATCATGTTGCGCAGGCGGAAGGAATCCTGCATTTCGCGCTGCGCGACGATGCCGCCTGGCTCGCGGTTGTTGTACACGCCGGGCGCGGCGAGGAAGTCGATCACGCCGCTGTCGAGGATCGCCGGCGTGCCGGAGCAGGTCGAGCCGTCGAAATAGCTCGTGCAGCCATAGGAGCCGTAAAACGCGCCCACCAGCAGATCGGGGAAGCGCTTCTTCAGCGTATGGCCGAAATGGATGATGGTGTTGGCGGTGGCGCGGTGCCATGCCGTGTAGAAATCGGCGACGTGCGCATAGCCGTTCGCGTTCAGGAACACGCCGACGTTGGTTTCCTCGCGCGCGTTCATGTCCAGCTTCAGCCCGATGACGCGCCCCATGGTTTCCCATTCGCGCAGCGCCTTGACGATCTTCTCGTCGGCTGCGGCGACGTAGGCGCGCTCCTCGATTGTGGGGATCAGCGGATGGGCGAAGGTTGCCTCGGGCCGCTTCCAGACGCGGCGCAGCTCCTCCTCCGTGCCGTACTTATTGCGCAGAAACTGCTCGAACTCCTTTCGGAACGGCTCGGAAAAATCGCCGTATGCGCCGTCCTCGGTTTCGAGCGGCTGGGGGTAATACCATTCGGACGTGCCGCCCGCGCACAGGAAAAAGCCGATTACGCGGTCGAAATGCGGCGTTTTTTCCAGCGCGTCGAAATACTCGGCGAGCGCCCGATCGGCGTCGCGCCGCCAAAGCTCGGAGCAGAGCGAGTGCATGCCGTCCAGCACCTCGCCGCGGCCGACCGACGTGCAGATGACCTTGCGGTGCGAGCCGTCCGAATAGGTCAGCATTTCCTCGGGATGGGCGTTGACCCAGTCGGTGGGCGGGGAGACGTTGAGCCGCAGCATGACGTACGCGTCCGGCACGGCGCTCATGAGCATATCCAGATCGCGGATGGTCTGATCAAGGCCGTTGAGGGGACATTTGTGATCACCGCGCTCAAAGGGCACGTTGGGCGCCTTCATGCCGGGGTTGTTCCAGGTGGTGGACGCTTCAATATAGTAGATCTTCAGACCGGCCTCGCCCAGATCCTTCAGATAGGCGGGATTTTTGATGGGCACGGTGATGGTCATCGGGGGATAGGGCTTGCCGTCGATCATGATGGCCGGCTCTCCGTGGTAGCGTTCGACGCGGGCGACGGGCATGAAATCTCCTCCTTTATAACGGGCGCTTTGCGGGATACATTCGGGAAAAGGCGCCTTTTGTTTACGCACTAATCATAGCACAGCGCGGCGCTCATGCGCAAGGTATTCTGAAGAACGATTTTCATAACGTAAATGAACAATTTCTGTAACACGCGCAAAGATGCGAAAAAGAGTCGGAAATGCGGCAAAATCATGATTCCGATGCGAAAAGTGTGCATAGATGAGGAAATGGTTTGTTGACATTCGATGGCTGATTCGATATAGTGTGACTGTAAGCGTTGCAAGGCGTTAATAAACCATTAGACGGGAGGAACAGCTCGTGAGTCGATCCAAGTCCCAGGGCGGGCAGGGAATGCCCTCAATCCTGAAGAGGGACGTGCGGGACAACATTGATTATTACCTGATGATGCTCGTGCCGTTCATACTGATTTTCATTTTTTCCTATCTGCCGATGTTCGGGCTGATCATTTCCTTTCAAGATTACAGCGCCGGAAAGCCCTTCCTGGGTGCGGGCGTGAAGTGGGTGGGGCTGAAGCACT
>SFOF01000073.1 GCA_004552515.1 Clostridiales bacterium | reverse complement strand
AAGCCGTATGCCGCCGAGCTGCTTGCGGCGCTCAAGGCCGAGGGCTATAGCGTGGGCGTGGCCACGGCGACGCTGCGCGACATGGCCTGGCCCGCGCTCGAGCGGCACGGCCTGACAAAGTATCTCGATTTCTTCTGCGACGTGGACGAGATCGGCCTGTCCAAATCCGAGCCGGAATTCTTCGTGCGGGCGTCGGCGCTGGCCGGGGCAAGGCCCGAGGAAAGCGTGATGTTCGAGGATGCGGTCTACGCCATGCGCAGCGCCAAGGCGGCGGGGATGCCGGTCGTGGCGATCGACGAGCCGATGTCCTGCCGCGATAAGGAGGAAATCGTGTCGCTGGCCGACCGCTATGTCCTCTCATGGCGCGAGGTGATCGCGACGCTGCCGGTCATCATCGATAAATAACGCAATTTTTGAATGATATGATCGTTCACAGCCTTGCAATTTGCACTGTACACCGCTATAATAAGCGCAGGATAAAACAAACAGGAGTGATTATTGATGAGTATTCTGCTGACGGGCGGCGCCGGTTATATCGGCAGCCATACCTGCGTCGAGCTGCTGAACGCGGGCTACGACGTGGTGGTCGTGGATAATTATGTCAACAGCCAGCCGGAGGCGCTGCGCCGCGTGGAAACCATTACCGGCAAAAAGGTGACGGCCTATGAAGCCGACGTGTGCGACAAGGCCGCGATGGACGCGATCTTTGCCAAGGAGAAGATCGAGGCGGTCATTCACTTTGCCGGACTCAAGGCGGTGGGCGAGTCGGTCGCCGAGCCGCTGATGTATTATCGCAACAATCTCGATTCGACGCTGACGCTGGTTGAGACGATGGTCAAATACGGCTGCAAGCGTATCGTGTTCAGCTCCTCCGCGACGGTTTACGGCGCGCCGGATTTCTCCCCGGTGCCCGAGACGGCGCGTCTGGGCTGCTCTAACCCCTATGGCTGGACGAAATACATGATCGAGCAGATCCTGCGCGATTGGGCGGCGGCTCAGAAGGATGTGTCCGTCGTGCTGCTGCGCTACTTTAATCCCGTCGGCGCGCATCCCAGCGGCCTGATCGGCGAGAACCCCAACGGCCGCCCCAACAACCTCATGCCCAACGTGCTCAACGCCGCGTCCGGCAAGGTGAAGGAGCTGAAGGTGTTCGGCGGCGATTACGACACGCCCGACGGCACCTGCGTGCGCGATTACATCCATGTGGTCGATCTGGCCAAGGGTCACGTCTGCGCGCTCAAGTACGCCGCGGAGCACACCGGCAGCGAGGCGATCAACCTCGGCACCGGCGTGGGCTACAGCGTGCTGGACATCATCAACAGCTTTGAGCGCTCCACCGGCGTGAAGGTGCCCTATGTGATCACCGAGCGCCGCCCCGGCGACGTGCCCAGCTACTACGCCAACCCCGAAAAGGCGGCGAAGCTGCTGAACTGGCACACCGAAAAGACGCTGGACGATATGTGCCGCGATTCCTGGGCGTTCAAGAGCAAGAACCCCAACGGCTACGAGGCCTGATCAATAAATACACGAGCGGGGAGCGGTTAAAGCCGTCTCTCCGCTTTGCTTATGGCGGATTCGGCCATCATTGTCAATTTTTGCGCCGCGGGCAACATTTTTGCGCGGCGGCGGGTCAGAATGAAAAAGAGGAGGGATGAACTGTGTCAAATGCCAAGAGGACGCTGACGGCGCTGCTGGCGGCGCTGCTCCTGCTGAGCGGCTGCGCGGTTGCCGGAGAAACGGACAGCCTGAACGTCGAGATCGTTGCCTTCAATGTGGGCAAGGCCGACGCGATTCTGGTGCGGCTGGGCGAAAGCGACTATCTGATCGACGCCGGATTGAAAAAGCAGTTTGACACGCTGGAAAGCGATCTTAAGGCGCTGAATGTGACGCATTTGAAGGGCGTGTTCCTCACGCACACCGACAAGGATCACGGCGGCGGGATGGTCAAGCTGGCCGAAAGCGGCGTTCAAATCGACGCGATATACGCGGCTGAAATGTACTATGAAAAGAGCTATGACAAGCATCAGGCGGTTAAGGCCGCCGACGCGCTGGATATGGACGTGACGTGGCTCAGGGCGGGCGATGTGATCGATGCGGGCAGCGGCTGCGCGTTCGAGGTGCTCGGGCCGCTTTCGCTCGACGAGCAGGATGAGAACAACAACTCGCTCGTGCTGCGCCTGACCACGTCCGAGGGCACGGCGCTCCTCATGGGCGACGCGGAGCTGGAGGAGGAAGCGGAGATCATCGCCGCGTCGGCGGACAAAGTGGACGCAGACTACCTCAAGGTGGCGCACCATGGCCGGGATGACGCGACATCGGCGGCATTCGCGCGCATGGTATCGCCGCAGATCGCCGTCATATCGACCGACCGCACCGACGAGCCGCGTTCGGCCGCGACCAGCGTCATCGCGTCGCTGGAGGACGCGGGCGCGGCTGTGTACATCACCGAGCATTTTGAACTGGGCGTTCGCGTGCGGCTGACGGACGGGAAAGCCGAACTCATCGCGGAATAGACCATAAACAGAGCAAAAGCATCGCCTGAACGGCGTTTTTCGTTCGGGCGACGCTTTTTTTTGCACGGCGAATGGGGCATGGCTTGGGAAGCATCTTCAAATCGCCGAGCTTTTGCTCGTGGCAGAGGGGACGACGGGTGTGCGAACAACGACTGGGCGAAAACCGAACTGTGCGGTTAATGCGGCGATTCGAACGGCTTTCGGGAAACGGTGGGAAGTCAGGCGTGGAAACTCATAAAACTGTGCGAAAAGCGGCGCGATGATCCCGTAACGGGATGCGCGGCGCAGACGATTGCGGAGATATGAGCGACTTTTGCGCGCGGCATATCCGGCGGGACAGTTCGGAAAGGCCGGGGCGCATGAAAAAAGCGCCGCGCGGCGATCCTGTAGCGAGATGCGCGCGGCGTGGAGAGGGTGGCGTGGGGGAATGTGAACGGCTATACGAGAACCGTTTCGCGCACGTCCTTTTTCAGCTCGGCGCGGTGCGTCTCGGCGACGGCCATCAGCCGGGCGCGTTCCGCGCGATCCAGCCCCGGCTCCAGCACGCGTTCCACGCCGCGCGCGCCCAGCACGACCGGCAGGCTCAGGCAGAGATCGCGCAGGCCGTATTGCCCCTGCGCCAGCGTCGAGACGGTCAGAATCGCGTGTTCGTCGCGCAGGATCGCCTCGGCAATGCGGCGCACAGCCAGCGCGATGGCATAGCAGGTCGAACCTTTCATGTCGATGATTTCGTAGGCCGCACGGCGCACCTCCTGCTCGAACTGCCGGTTCACCTGCTCGGACATCGGCCCGCGGCATCGCCCGCACGCGGCGCAGTATTCGTCCAGGCTCAGTCCGGCGATGCTGGCGCGGCTCCAGGCCACGAATTCGCCGTCGCCGTGCTCGCCCAGCACGCAGGCGTGGATGTTGCGCGGATCAACGCCCGTGTGCCGGCTCAGCAGATATTTGAGACGCGATGTGTCCAGTACGGTGCCCGTGCCGATGACGCGCTCGGCGGGCAGGCCGCTCAGGCGGAGGGTTTCGAGCGTCAGTATGTCCACGGGGTTGGTGACGACCAGCAGCACGGCGTTCGGGGCGCTGCGGACGACCTCTGGCACGATGGACGCGAACACCGCGCGGTTGCGATCCAGTAGCTCCATGCGCGTTTCGCCGCTCTTCTGGCCCACGCCCGCCGTGATGATCACGAGATCCGCGTTCGCGATGTCGTCATAGCCGCCGCTTTTGACCTCCAGCGCGGCATAGAGCGGCAGACCGTGCGCGATGTCCAGCGCCTCGCCGCGCGCGCGCCTTTCATCGACGTCGAGCAGCACTATCTCTCCGGCCAGCGCGGAGAGCGAAAGCGTGTAGGCGGTCGCCGCGCCCACGCGCCCCGCGCCGATCACGGCGATTTTTCGAGTATCCTTCATTGAAAATCACTCCTTCGGAAGGCAGAGTGTGTCTCAAAAACGCTATGGCTGCATTTTCGACGCCTTTTCAAAAAGAGCGCTGAGCGAGCAGCCTGCCTGCATTGAAACACACTCTAGCTTGCCCGAAGAGGCGGCGATTTATGAAGGACGCTTTTCACGCAAAAAAAATCGCCCGCCCGGATGAAAATCCGAACGGACGATGAGCTTTTCGCGATCAGCCGACCTGATCGATCAGGCTGTAGGCCAGCGCGTTGTCGGAGAAGAGGAAATTCTGGAATTCGATGTCGCACACGCCGTCCACATCCTCGGGCAGCGCGCCGCTGTTGGACTGGAGCAGCGCGATGGCGTTGCTCATCAGCGGGCCGTATTCGCCGTCGGTGTTGGCCTCGGTGTTGTCCAGATAGCCCAGCTCGATCAGGCGCATCTGCACGGCCAGCACGGCCTCACCGGTGTCGCCCTCGGCCAGATCCTGATACTCGACATAGGCGTGCGCGTCGGCGGCGAACAGGCGCTCCTGAAGCTCTACGCCCGCCACGCCGTCCTGCGGCTGCGCGATCTGATACTGGAATGCGGCCACGGCCTGCGCGGTGGCGGCGCCGTAATCGCCATCGGCGGTGCCGGTCAGCCAGCCCAGCTCGATCAGCCGCTGCTGGAGCCGCTTAACCGCATCGCCGGTGGAGCCGTTGGAAAGCACGGTGTAGCCCTCGTCAACGGGCGGGTCGGTCACGGTGGGCGCGTCGGTCGGGCTGACAGGCGGCTCAGTGACAGGCGGCTCAGTGACGGGCGGGTCGGTGACGGCGGGCGCGGTGTAGGCCGGGGCGCTGCCGGAATAGAGAATGCTCAGCGTGTTGCTGTCCGCGTCTCCGGTGGCGCTCAGTCCGGCCGCATTCTGGAAGGCCTTGACGGCATTGACCGTGTTCTTGCCATAGTCGCCGTCGGCGCTGCCGCTCAGCCAGCCCAGCTCGATCAGGCGCTGCTGCATGGCGGTCACGGCGCTGCCGGTGTTGCCGTTCACCAGGCCGATATAGCCGTAAACGGTGGGATCATAGGCGGGCGCGGAGGCGGCGTAGAGCGCCTCAAGCAGCGCGGAGGAGGCCACGCCGTCCTGGTTCCAGCCCATGGCGGCCTGGAAGCGCTTGACGGCGGCGGTGGTCAGATCCTTGTAGTTGCCCACGACGTTGCCGTTGAAGTAGCCCAGCTCCTTCAGGCGGCGCTGCATCGCGGCGACCAGATCGCCGGAATCGCCAGGCTCGAGCGCCTGATAGCCGCTCTGAGCGGGCGGGTTGGTGATGGTGGGAGCCTGAGTCGGAGTCTGCGTCGGGGATTGCGTGGGAATGGGCGTCTCGACCGGAGCGGGGGCCGTGTAGCGCGGCGCGTTGCTCGAGAAGAGCGTGTTCTGCGTGTCGCTGTCGGCCACGCCGCTCTGCGTCAGCCCTGCGGCGGCCTGGAACGCGGACACGGCCTTTTCGGTCGCGCTGCCGAAATCGCCGTCGGCCTTGCTGGTCAGCCAGCCCAGCTCGATCAGGCGCTTTTGCAGATTGGTGACCTGCAGGCCGCTGTCGCCTTTCGCCAGCGAGGTATAGCCGACATTCACATCGGAATAGGCGGGCGCGGCGGAGGAGAACAGGATCTCCTGAAGCTCGGCGCTGGCCTCGCCGGTGGGCGTGCGGCCCAGCGCAGTCTCAAATTGCTTGACGGCGGCGGTGGTTCTGGTCAGGTAGTTGCCGCCAATTTCGCCGTTAAAGTAGCCCAGCTCCTTCAGGCGGCGCTGGAGGTTCTTGACGGCCTCGCCGGTATCGCCCGGCTTCAGCGTCTGATAAGACGAGGAAGGGATGGGCGTGCCGGTTGGCTCGGGCGTGGCGGCGCTGTTATAGGGCGCGACGGCGGAGAACAGGATCGTTTGCAGCTCGACGCTGGCGATGCCGTTCTGCTCATAGCCGACGGCGGCCTGGAACGCCTTGACGGCCTTGACCGTGTTGTTGCCATAGATGCCGTCGGCCGAGGTGGACGACGACCAGCCCAGCGCGATCAGGCGCTTTTGCAGATTGGATACCTCGGTGCCGCGGCTGCCCTTTTGCAGCACGACATAGGTGCCGGCGGGCGCGGTGGTCGGGGCGGCGGTGGCGCTGCTGTAGGCCGGCGCGTTCGAAGCGTAGAGCAGAATCTGCGTCTCGACGGTGGCCGTGCCGGTGGCGCTCAGGCCGACCGCCTGCTGGAACAGCTTGACGGCCTCGGCGGTCTGGCTGTAATAGTTGCCGGTGCACTGCGCGGTGAAATAGCCCAACGCCTTCAGGCGGGTCTGCATATTCTGCACGGCCAGGCTGTTCTTCATGCCGTAGGTCAGCTCCGTGTAGCCGGTATTGTTCGGCGTGGCCGTGGGCGAGACGGGCTTGGCGGTGGCGGGAGCCTGCGTGGGGGCCGCTGTGACCGTTACGGCCGCGGCAGGCGCGCTCGCGGAGAACAGCTTCTCCTGAAGCGAGGAGGAGGCCACGCCGCTCTGCGTCAGTCCCAGCGCGCGCTGGAAGGCCTTCACGGCGCTCTCAGTCTGGCCGCCGAAGCTGCCGTCCGCGCTGCCGGAGAGATAGCCCAGCTCCTTCAGGCGGCTTTGCAGCTTGCGCACGTTGTCGCCGGAATCGCCGCGCACCAGCGTGGAATAGCCGGCGGCGGTGTTGGCGTTCGAGCCGGTGTTCGGCGCGGCCGTGGCGACGGTGCTCGCGGAATAGGCCGGGGCGTTGGAGGCGTACAGCTTTTCCTGGAGCGATACGTTCGCAATGCCGGTCTGCGAGATGCCCAGCGCCTTCTGGAACAGCTTGATGGCGTTCTGCGTCTGCGTGCCGTATTTGCCGTCGGCGGTGCCGGTCAGATAGCCCAGCTGGATCAGACGGTTTTGCAGCGCGAGCACCTCGTCGCCCTCGGCGCCCGATTCAAGGCGCGTGTAGGTGCGGCTGGTGGGCGCGGGTGCGACGGTCGGCGTGGTCTCGCTGGCCGGCGGGTTCTCGCTCTGCCAAGGCTGCGCGGGCGCGGACGGGCTGACCGATGGACTGGGCGAGGGGCTGGGCGATTCGCTGGCCAGATTCGGATCGCGCGAGGCGAAGGGCAGCTTCGAATCGACCGAATAATCGGAAAGCGGGTCGTACCTTGTATCGATCGTCTTGCCGCAGCCGGACATGACCGTCATGGCGACGACCAGCATGGCGGCGATCAGAGTCTTTTTGTTTTTTTTCACGGTGATCATCCTCCCGGAGCGCGACGCGCCTATATAATGAAGGAACGCGCCGGCGCTTATCATGGCATGGGTTTCATCCATAGTGCCTTTAAGACGAAAAAAGCGAACCGGAAGTTGCTTTTTCCGGCCGCCTTTTTTGCAAATTCATCGGGGAATCAAAACTTTTACGGGAATAAAGACGATAAAAGGCGGGCGGTGCGGCGGGCGCTTTTCCCGTGCCCGCTGCGGCCGTCCGTCGTCAGGGGGAACGCGTCAGACCTTTTCGAGCAGCTTGACGACCGTTTCGAGCGATTCGTTCAGCGCGCGGAAATCGTCCATCGACAGCGAGCTGCCCCAGTTTTCAATGCCGGCGACCAGGGAGGCGCGGATCTCGCGCAGGCGCTTGCGGCCTTCCTTCTGAATGACGACGTTGACGACGCGGCGGTCGGTCGTGCTGCGCACGCGATCCACCAGACCGGCGTTAACCAGACGATCCACCAGCGGCGTGATGTTGGGCTTGGCGATGTCAAAGTAATCGGAAATCTCCGAAATGGACATGGACTCCCGTTCCTCCAGCAGGGCGAGCACCTGGAAATGAGACATGGGCAGGCCGTACTTGCTCTGGAACGTGGACATCCGCGAGAGACGCTTCTTCAGCAGGGGGGTCACCTGAAAGATGTTTTCGGAGATACTCTTAAATACTTCCTTCGACTGCTTCTCTTCCATAGTTCTAAAATTACGCTCCTTTCGTGCGCCAATGATCGAATAAAATGATCACATCTTTTTTCTATATAGAGTATATAACTTTCAATCCGGAAGTGCGTGAACGGACGGTTAAAAAGATAGGGCGTGAATATTAAATTGCAAAGGAATGATGAAAAAACATAATGAAATCATCATATAGAACAAAGGAACTGCATTTGTGTGCCTGAAATTGAAGAAAAGCCGCCAAATATTGCGAAAACGGTCGAAGTGGTCAGAATTGCAGGTGATTGTTGCAGAAAAACGGTGGGAAAGGGGCGGAATTTTCGCGAAAACAGGCGGAATCTTAGCAGCGGGAGATTTCGAGGATACGCCATATGAACGAAAACAGGGGGATGGAAGGGACTGTTCCGTTCATCGGGATCGTTGTCTCTATATGGCAATTTTAACTAAAAATATCATGAAGCAATCAATGGAAATGCGCAGATATATCAAAGCAAATGAATCGCCCGCGCCGCGGGGAGCCATGCGCGTCCGGCAGCGCCTGGAGGAAAACGGTGCGGCCAGCGCGCTGGCCTCCTTTGTTTCCGTTTCGGGATATGGCGGCATATTTTACGACTCTCCACCTTGACGGCATGGCGAGCGCCAGCGCATAGGCGTTCGCGGTTCCATCCAGTCGCTTTTACTCCGGATGCAATATTTTCTCCGAAAGCAGAACGGCGGCGCGCCAATGGTTATATCCTTCCGGGCTGACATAATCAGGCTGGCCCCAGATCTTTTATAGCATGGGGCTTCACCGGATCCTGCCCAGTTTTGTGTCAGAGAGCAGCGGATTGCCCCTTTCAGCCCCTCGATAAAGCCGCTTTTGGAATCATCATTATCCCCATAGCGTTTCATGGAGCGCACTGTCCACAGGGACATGGCGCGGTTTCTGCTTCCTTCAAGGGGGAGCCGTTCCGCGGGAGCGTCTGAATGATCGTTATCTGCGTCCATCGCCACACGGTTGGAACGGGCAAGGCTGGTGCGGCTGCGGTCATTTTCCCTATGGATGGCGCAGACGTGATCCCTGGCGATGGCCGCGGTCAGATTCGCGCCGCCCGCCATATCGGCGGATATAACAGCCACAAGGCCGGCACATTCCGGCGTGGAGCTTTTTCTGAGATCACACCGATATACGTCCGGGTCCTGAATTGCCCGTACCTCTCCGAGAAATTCTGCGATTGCCGTCAATGCTCCGCTGCTCCTGCGGCCCCTTCTGAGAATAGCAGGATTTCCCTTAAACGGTTTTCCCGGAATATGGTATTGATCGCACACGCCCAGACAATCCGATGTCCGCTTTTATCAGTTCAGGCGGGAGGAATGGGCGCACAGGAGTCAGCGTTCAGCTGCTTCAGGCAGGGCACGATCAGCGCAATGGAAATCAGCA
>SFOF01000072.1 GCA_004552515.1 Clostridiales bacterium | reverse complement strand
TGCGGCAGGGCAGCAAAAAGAGCGTCATGATCGTCGAGAAGGGCCGCTCGGTGGAGCAGCGCGTCTGCCCCAAGCAGAAGACGGGCCGCTGCATGAACTGCAAGCCCTACTGTCACATCACCACGGGCTTTTCGGGCGCGGGCGCGTTTTCGGACGGCAAGCTGTCGTTAAGCTGCGAGGTGGGCGGCGATCTGCCGCAGCTGGTGGGCGAGGATCTGGCGCAGGAGACGATCAACTATGCGGACAGGATCTATCTGGAGTTCGGCGCGGACACGCACGTCGAGGGCGTGAGCGATTACGAGGCCGTGAAGGACATCCGCAAGCGCGCGATACAGGCCGGCCTCAAGCTGGTGGACTGTCCCATCCGCCACATGGGCACGGAGAAGGCGCACGACATCTATCTGGCGATCGAGAAGTATCTGCTCGAGCACGGCGTTGAGATCGAGTTTGGCTGCGAGTGCCGCGAGCTGATTCTGGAGGGCGACGTATGCCGGGGCGTGCGCGTGGCGAACGCGGACGGCTCGAACGAGCGCGAGATCTTCGCGGAGGACACGGTGATCGCGACGGGGCGGCGCGGCGCGGACTGGCTGGAGAAGCTGTGCGCGGAGCACGGCATTGCGCATCAGCCGGGCACGGTGGACATCGGCGTGCGCGTCGAGGTGCGCAACGAGGTCATGGAGAAGGTCAACGACGTGTTGTACGAGTCCAAGCTGATCGGCTATCCCAAGCCGTTCAAGAACAAGGTGCGCACGTTCTGCCAGAATCCCGGCGGCTTTGTGAGCCAGGAGAATTACGACAACAATCTCGCCGTGGTCAACGGCCATTCCTACAAGGAATTGAAGAGCGACAACACCAATCTGGCGATCCTGTGCAGCCACAATTTCAATGTGCCCTTCAATCAGCCGATCGCCTATGCGCAGAAGGTGGGCGAGCTGACCAACATGCTGGGCGCGGGCCACATCCTCGTGCAGCGCTACGGCGATATTCTCGACGGCAAGCGCACCTGGCAGAAGGAGCTGAGCTTCTCGAATCTGCGCCCGACGCTGCCCGACGCCGTGGCGGGCGACATCACCGCCGCGATGCCCTATCGCGCGATGGTGAACATCATCAATTTCATTCAGGCGGTGGATCACGTCGTGCCGGGCTTTGCCTCGACCGAGACGCTGCTGTATTCGCCCGAGCTGAAGTTCTATTCCAACCGCGTCAAGATGGACGAGGACTTTAACACCAGTCTGCGCGGCCTGCACTGTCTGGGCGATTCCTCCGGCTGGACGCGCGGCCTGATGATGGCCTCGGTCATGGGCGTCCTCATGGGCCGCAAACTGGCAAACTGAGTTTGCATCCACACCGCTCCGCGCACGCAACCCGGCGGGCAGTGCCCGCATCCGCACCGCTTCGCGCACGCAACCCGACTCTTCGCCGCTGCCGCCGGGCGGCTCGAGTCTGGACATTGGAGCGAATAGGTAACATCGATATACAGCACGACCCGCCGAACCATAAATTGGAGTTCGGCGGGTCTTTCCGTGTGCCCGGGTGACGGCGACACTCCGCTTCGCGCACGCAACCCGACTCCGCGCCGCTGCCGCCGGGCGGCTCGAGTCTGGACATTGGAGCGAATAGGTAACATCGATATACAGCCCGACCCGCCCGAGCATAAATTGGACTCGGGCGGGTCTTTCCGTGTACCCGGGTGACGGCGAAGCGTGGGACGAGTGATTGGGGCGTTTGGGAGAGAAGAGGTGTCGGCGTGGGCGGGTCTTCCCGCGTGCTCGGGAGACGATATGGCGTGAGACGGCGATTTCGGAGGCTTGCCATCTGTTGCGAGGAAGCGTATAATGAGAACGCAAAAACGCGGCGGGGAGGAAATGAAGATGCAGAATCAGTGGAAGAGCGATATGCAGCCCGTCATGATGACCGACGATATCGCCTTTGTCGGCGGAACGCCGGTGTCCGTCCATGCGCTCATCGGGCGGGACGGGCTTATATTGATCGACAGCGGTTATCCCGGGATGCTTTCGGGCGTTGAGGAAAATCTGCGCGCGCTGGGGCTTCACCTTGGGGACGTGCGCTTTGTCGTTCATTCGCACGGCCATATCGATCATTACGGCTCGACCGCCGAAATTGTGCGGCGCACGGGAGCGCAGACGCTCATCGGACGCGAGGACGCCGATATTGTCGATGGACGGCGCGATCTTTCATGGGCTGAGGAGCTGAAGCTCGATCGTCCTGAGCCGTTCACGCCTGAACGGACGTTTTCGGATGGCGAGACGCTCACGCTGTGCGGCCGTACCATCCGCTGCGTTCACGCGCCCGGCCACACGGAGGGAACATATGCCTTCTTCATAGAGACGACTGTGAACGGCGCGCCCATGACCGCAGCCATGCACGGCGGCGTAGGGCTGGGCAGTATGCAGCGCTGGTTTTTGGAGAAGCGCGGCCTGCCGCTCTCTCTGCGCGAGGATTTTATCGCCGGGGCACAGCGCCTGATGGAGGAGCACGTCGATATTGTGCTCGGCAATCATCCCCAGCAGAACGACACCGCCGGAAAGACGGTTCGCATGAACGGCGCAGTCAATCCCTTCGTCGATCGGAGTGAATGGCGGCGCTTTCTCGACAACTGTGCGCGTCAGGTGCGCAGTATGCTCGACGAGGAAGAGCGTACATTGCGTCATTCTTGACACATTGCGCGCCACATGATATAATACGATTGTTGCACAACTTATGTATCTTGGAGGCGTGTGTATGGACACGCAATCGTTTATGATCGGCAATATGCCCGCCGCGCTGTACGGGGAGCCGTCGGAAAAGGGCTTTATATTCGTTCACGGCCTGTGCGGACGCAAGGAGGAGGGCGCGCGCTTTGCCGAAATCGCCGCGCCGCTGGGCTGGCAGACGCTCGCGGTCGATCTGCCCGGCCACGGCGGACGGCAGGACGATACGCCGCTCGTGCCCTGGGAAGCGGGGAGGGAGCTGCGCGCCGTCCTTGATTATGCCCGCTCAATGTGGAAGCGCGTGGGCGTGCGCGCGATCAGCCTGGGCGCGTATATGGCGCTCACCGCATTCGCTGATGAAGCGCCGCTGGATATGTGTCTGCTGTCCTCGCCGCTGGTCGATATGGAGCGCATGATCAAGGACATGATGGCGGCGTCCGGCGTGAGCGAGGCGCGGCTCGAAAAGGAGCGCGAAATCCCCGCGGGCGATCAGACGCTCTCGTGGGACTATCTGTGCTGGACGCGCGCGCATCCCGTTCACGCCGTTTCGCCGAGGACGTTTATCCTCTGCGCCGAGGGCGACGCGCTCATTCCCCGCGAGACGGTGGAGACGTTCGCGCGCAAGGCCTGCGCCAGTCTGACGCTGCTGCCGCAGGGCGAGCACTGGCTGCACACGCCGGACGAGCTGGCCGCCATGGGCGGCTGGGAGACGCGCTGCCTGAAGGCGCTGATGTGAGCTGAATGATTGCCGGGAGCCGGTCGCGCCGCTTTATTGGCGGGCGTTCGGCTCTTTTTTCTGGTCAAACGCGCGGCCTATGCACAAAGTTCAGACAGGATTCACGATTTGTCCGTATCTATGGCCATATTGTCGCGCTATACTTAAAATGTGTTCCCCCAATTCCCTAAGCGGCAATTTCGGCGTCGTTTCCGTCCTGTCTCAAGTTAAACGCCCTTGATTTGGCACCGCTGAACCTGCGGGCGTTTGCCTTGAAGCCAGGCCGGAGCCCTTAAGCGCCGCGCCGTGAAAAGTTCCCTCGAACTTGCAGAATCCCCTTTTGGCAGCACACTCTAGAGTCAGTATGATACGGGAGGATGAACGCCCATGGATGCGCCCTCGGACGCGCTGCGCCAGATGCTGGTCAGACAGCTCAGCAACAGCCAGATCAAGAACAGAGTTCAGGATTACACCATGCCCTATCGCGAGCTGATGAGCTATTACCGCTGCGCGATGATGGAGGTCGAGACGAAGTTCAACGTGCTCAACGAGGAGCTTTCGCTGATGTATGACCGCAATCCCATCGAGAGTGTCAAATCGCGCCTGAAATCGCCCGAGAGCATCGTCGATAAGGCGGTGCGCAAGGGCATCCCCTTCAGCGCCGAGAGTATTGAAAAGAACCTCAGCGACATTGCGGGCGTGCGCGTGATCTGCTCGTTCCCCGGCGATATCTATATGCTGGCCGACGCGCTGCTGCGGCAGGACGACATTACGCTCATAGAGCGCAAGGACTACATCAAGTCGCCCAAGCCGAACGGCTATCGCAGCCTGCATCTGATTGTCGAGATCCCCATATTCCTGCACAATCGCACGCGCCGCATGAAGGTCGAGGTGCAGCTGCGCACCATCGCCATGGACTGGTGGGCGAGTCTCGAGCATAAGATCCGCTATAAGAAGAATATTGCCGACGACGGCCATGTCGCCGAGGAGCTGCTGCACTGCGCGGAGATGGGCGCGGCGCTCGATCAGCGCATGGAGGGCGTCTACCGCGAGACGACCGGCGCGATCGGAGATGACGCATCATGCTGAAAACGCGCGTTAAAACGGCCTGCGTGTTCGTGCCCGTCTGCGCGCTGATCGTGCTCTTTTCGGGCGCGCCGTATGTGCTCAATATCGCCGTGGCGCTGCTTAATATCGGCGCGGCGTGGGAACTGTTTTCGGTGGCCAATGCGCGGGGGAATTACGCGTTGCTCGTTCCCGCGCTGATCGCCGCCGCCGCGCTGCCGTTTCTGCCGCTGCCGTATTATCCGGCGGGGGCGCTGATCGTGCTTCTGGCCGCGCTCGGCTTCTTCTTTATGGATGCGCGCGCCCTCGTGCGGCATGAGCCGGCGTCTTTCGGCGCGGTTCGGGCGCTGGGGGAGTCGCTCATGGCGTCGTATTTCTTCTGCGCGCTGATTGCGCTGCGGCGCATGGAAAACGGGCTGTACGATCTCATGCTGATGATCGTCTGCTGCGTCGCCAGCGAGGTGGCGGGCTATTTTATCGGCCGCGCGTGGGGGCGGCATAAGCTCGCGCCCGATCTGAGCCCGCACAAGACCATAGAGGGCAGCGTGGGCGGCCTCGCCGCATCCTGCGCTCTGGCGCTGCTGGGCACGGCGATTTACGCGGGCGCGATGGAACTGAGCGTGCATTACGGGCGGCTCATGCTCTACGGCGTGTGCGGCTCGGTGATATCTCAGACCGGCGATCTGGCGATGTCGGCGGTCAAGCGCATCGCGGGCGTGAAGGATTTCAGCAATCTTCTGCCCGGTCACGGTGGCCTGCTCGATCGCTTCGACGGCCAGCTCTTTGCCGCGCCGTTCACGGCGGCGTTTCTGGCGTTCATCGGCGGGATCATCGCATAGGCCCCGCCTTTGAGTCCGCGGCCATGACGTTCGAATTTCATAGGGTGTGTTCGACTCCGGCGTTTCAACGCGCGCCGGAGTTTTTTTATGTGTTTTCCTTGACAAAGCGGATGCCGTCGCGTATAATATAAAGCAACAAACGTAGCGCAACGCACGTGTCTAAAATAGATGGGAGGCGGGACGATGCCGAGAAAGTTTCTCTTTACGCGCGAGGGAATCACCGCTGCGGCGCTGGCGCTGGTGCGGGAGAAGGGGGCGCAGGCGCTCACGGCGCGCGCATTGGGCGAACGGCTGGGGACGTCCGCAAAGCCGGTCTTCGGGCTGTTCAAGAACATGGAGGACGTACGGGAGACGGTGATCGCGGCGGCGGCGGCTCGGCTGGATCAGCTCACGCGCGCGGAGATGACGGCGGGGCGCTATCCGCCCTACAAGGCCAGCGGCATGGCGTACATCCGCTTTGCGAGCGAGGAAAAGGAGCTGTTCAAGCTGCTCTATATGCGCGATCGCTCTCAGGAAGCGCCGAGCGAGGGGGAGCGCGAGGCCATAAGGCCGCTGCTTCAGGTTATCATGAAGAATACGGGGCTGAGCGAGGAGCGGGCGTATCTGCTGCACGCGGAGATGTGGATATTCGTTCACGGCGTCGCGTCCATGCTGGCCACGTCGTATCTGAACTGGGACATGGATTTCGCCAGTCGCGCGCTGACCGACGCCTATCAGGGACTGTGCGCGCGGCATATCGAGGAGGAAAAGAAGGATGGAAGCCATCAGAACGGTCAATCTGACCAAAAAGTATAAGGACATAACGGCGGTTGACCGGCTCAATCTGACCATTGAAAGGGGCGAGCTGTTCGCTCTTTTGGGCGTGAACGGCGCGGGTAAGACCACGACGATCAAGATGCTCTGCGGCTTGGCGCGCCCCACGAGCGGCGACGCGTTTCTCGCTGGGCACAGCGTCGTGAGCGAGACGGCCGCGGTCAAGCGCGTCATCGGCGTATCGCCGCAGGAGACGGCGGTTGCGCCCGGCCTGACGGCGCTGGAAAATCTCCGGCTGATGGCCGGCGTTCACGGCTTTTCAAGGGAGAAGCAGAACGAAAGGATCGACGAGCTGGCCGAGGCGTTCGATTTAGGCGGCGTGCTCGGCAAGCGCGCGGGCAAGCTGTCGGGCGGCTGGCAGCGGCGGCTGAGCCTGGCCATGGCGCTGATCGGCGAGCCGGAGATCCTCTTCCTCGACGAGCCGACGCTGGGGCTGGACGTGATCGCGCGCGCCGAGCTGTGGGACGTGATCCGCGCGCTCAGGGGCCGCGTGACGGTGATCCTCACGACGCACTACATGGAGGAGGCCGAGGCGCTGTCCGACCGCATCGCCGTGATGAAGAGCGGACGCGTGCTGGCCGAGGGCACGGCGGAGGCGCTGAAGGCGCGCGCCGGCTGCGAGCGCTTCGAGGACGCGTTTATCGCCCTTGTTCGGGGCGAGGGGAGGGCTGAACAATGAAAATGCGGGCGTTTGCGGGCCGCACGATGAAGGAAATTCTGCGCGATCCGCTCAATCTGGCCTTCGGGCTGGGCTTTCCGGTGGTGCTGATCCTGCTTTTGAGCGCCATTCAGGCGAACGTGCCGGTGGCGCTGTTTGAGATCGACCGCCTTACGCCGGGCATCACCGTGTTCGGTCTGGCGTTCATGACGCTCTTTTCGGCGACGCTGGTTGCGCGCGACCGCGAGACGGCGCTGCTCCAGCGGCTCTACACCACGCCGCTCACCGCCGCTGATTTCATCATGGGCTATGCGCTGCCCATGATGCCCATCGCGCTCATGCAGGGCGCGGTCTGCTATATCGCCGCGCTCATACTGGGGCTGAAGCTGAGCGCGGGCATACTCTGGGCGCTGCTGTTCCTCGTGCCCGCAGCGCTGTTCTTCATCGCGCTGGGGCTGCTCTGCGGCAGTCTGCTGGGCGTAAAGCAGGTGGGCGGGCTGTGCGGCGCGCTGCTCACCAACCTGACGGCGTGGCTGTCGGGCGTGTGGTTCGATCTCGATCTGGTGGGCGGCGCGTTCAAGGCGATCGCGAACGTTCTGCCGTTCGTTCACGCGGTCGAGCTGGAGCGCGCGGCCTTTTCCGGAGACTGGGCGGCCGTGCCCGCGCAGCTGGGCTGGGTGCTGCTCTGGGCGCTGCCGGTCTGCGCGCTGGCGGTGGCGCTGTTCCTGCGGCAGATGAAGCGGCAGTGAGGGGAATCGGGCGCTGAGCGGATAAGCCGTTTCGACTTTTATCGGCCGAAGGTTCATGGCGGCGTTTCTTGTGCCGAAATGCTTTCCTCGCCGCCGGTGGGGTGGGGAATGCCGCGCGTTTGCTATGGTCCAAAGAATTGCTGCGTTGGTGGAATTCTTGCGTCAAGACCGTTTCGTGCCGCCGATTAAGCTGAATAAAGAAGCCGTCGCCTGTTTTTCGGGCGGCGGCTTTGCGCGTAAAGGCGGCTTGACCGGCGGCGCGCGTTTTTGTTATAATGGCGGTGACGAAAAGTCCGCAAAGGAGAGAATTGTTATGACACTGAGCTTGCGGCCGGTCTCGCGCCATGGCGTGGTGAGCGTGCCGGGCTATATCACATGGTGCGGCAGCATGACGCGCACGCCGGACGGGAAATGCCATCTGTATCTGTCGATCTGGGAGGAAAAGTGGGGCTTCGAGGGCTGGGTGACCCATTCGAAGGCGGGCTATGCCACAGCCGATGATCCCGACGGCCCGTATACGTTCCACGGCGTGACGCTGGACGGCACGCACAAAGACGGCGACTGGGACCGCGACGTGATCCACAATCCGTGGATATTGCAGCACGGCGGCCGCTTCTACCTCTACTATGTCGGCAACTGGGGCGACGGCGAATACTGGGATCACCAGAAGCGCCAGCGCGTGGGCGTGGCCGTATCGGACAATCCCGGCGGCCCGTGGACGCGGCTGGATACGCCGATACTGCCCTCGCGCCCCGGCCTGTTCGACGCGGGCATCACCAGCAATCCGACGGTGTGCGCGCTGCCGGACGGGCGGTTCATGATGATCTACAAGGGCTCCGCGCCGCATCCCGCGTACAAAAACGGCGTGGTGAGCCACGGCGCGGCGTTTGCGGACAGTCCCGTGGGGCCGTGGACGCGGCGGGACAAGCCGGTCTTTTCGGTCGAGGGCGCGCGCTTTTCGGCGGAGGATCCCTGCCTGTTTTACTGGAACGGCGCGCTGCACTGCGTCATGAAGGACATGGGGCGCTATTACTGCCCGGATGAGGAACGCGCGCTGGTGCATTTTACGTCGCGCGATCTGGGCGATAGCTGGCAGAAGGGCGAGCCGTTCGTCTTCTCGACGCGGCGCGTGCCGTTCGATGAGGGCGGCGAGCGGGAAATCGCGCGGCTGGAGCGGCCGTTCGTCTATCAGGAAGACGGCGCGCCCGCGATGTTCTTCGCCGCGGCCAAACCCGACGCGGATCGGGACGCGGCGTACAACGTTCACCGGCGGATTGCCGTGATCGAATAGGGCGCGCACGACCGGGCGGCGCTGAAATTGCGGCGCTTCCGTCTGGCGAGACGCGCATCAGATGAATATGCTTTTTTTCGGCGGCGCGAGGCTATGTTGCGCCGCCGGTTTTGTCGCTCTGGCGGCGGTACTGCCCGGGCGAGACGCCGTATCTTTGACGAAACGCGCGCAGGAAGTGCGACAGGCTCGAATAGCCGCAGGCAAAGCACGCCGCCGTGACGCTCGTCTCGCCGCTCTCCAGCAGCTCGGCGGCGCGGCGCAGGCGCAGCTCGATCAGATAGGCGCGCATTGTCACGCCCATGACCGACGAAAACACGCCCGACAGATACTGGGCGGACACATTGAGCGCCCTTGCCGCGCCGGCGGGCGATGCGCCTTCGCAGCCGTGGGCACTCAGCCACCGCGCGGCGCTCAGGGCCAGAGCGCGGGGCGCGCTGGGCTGAATCGCGCCGATCGGACGGGCGCGGCGCGTCATG
>SFOF01000071.1 GCA_004552515.1 Clostridiales bacterium | reverse complement strand
GATGGAATCGTCCGGGAAAAGGCAGACCTCGCTCAGAGGCGGCAGATTGTCGGCGGCGCGGCGTTTGTTCTCCAGCGCGCCCCAGCCCGAGCCGTAGACGATCATCTCGCCGTGAGCGCGGGCGATCTTCGCGGCGCGGCCGGCCTGCTCCTCGAGCAGCGCGCTCTGCGGACAGAGCTTGTTGAGCGCCTCGGTCACGCGCGCGCCCGCCTCGGGGTAGGGCAGATCGGTCACGTCGTCCACATTCAGCTCGCCGTAGCCCTCCAGCCAGCTCCACACGGCGCCGGCGGGCATGGGGATGTGCTCGTTCTGCGTGTGCGCCAGCCCCGCCTGAATCTCGGCGTAGGTGGTGTGCTCGTCTGCGAGGAACTCCTGCCAGTGGCGGCCGCCCTTGTTCATGCCCCAGACGAACAGCTTGCGGCCGAGCAGCCGGTCGGTGGAAAACTGAACCAGGCCGCGCGTGCCGTGCTTGAGGGCGGCGATATACTTGCGGTGGTTCTTCGGAATATCATAGAAGAAATCGATGGCGTGGCGCAGATTGACCGGGAAGCTGCCGTCGACGCCCTCGTACATGGGCACGGGCACGCGGGAGACGTGCAGGCTGCCCTCGCGGTAGTCGGTCATGATCGCGCCGTCGGCGGGCACGACGATGCGCGTGCCCTCGCCCTCATTGACGGCGATGTTGCTCCACCAGTACATGGGGGTTACGCCGTTGTCGGCAGGGTTCTCGATGGTCATTTGCACGAACAGAACTTCCGACTGCGGCGGCAGATACGCCTCTACGCGATAGGCCACGCCGCGCAGGCGCTCAAATTCAAAGAAGCGCACGCCGGCAGTACCGTCGTCGAGATGCAGCAGCTCCGTAAACATGGGCGAGCAGGTCATCATGTGGTGGCCGCGCAGACCGATGTTCCATTCCACGCCGCCGGAGCACCAGGCGTTGCGCAGCGCCAGATTGCGCGGCTGAACCACGGGATTGTGGCAGAGCAGCTCGCGGCCGTCCTTTTTGAGCGACCACAGGCGACCGCCCATCCAGGGCAGGAACTCGGCGCGGATGTGCGCGTTCTCCAGCACGACGACGGTCTGCTTCTGTTCGGTCTTATCCTGCGTGTAGTTGTCCTGAAACTGATAGGGCAGTATGGAGTTCACATGCCCGTAGGTGAAGTAGCGCGCGTCCTCCTCGGTCAGGCTTTCGTCCCATGTGAGCTTTTCGGGCGCGGTCGGGGGCAGCTGCAAATCGGGCA
Organism: Clostridiales bacterium; assembly: GCA_004552515.1. Lineage (GTDB taxonomy): Bacteria > Bacillota > Clostridia > Christensenellales > Aristaeellaceae > Firm-10. The sequence continues at coordinate 8,263 of SFOF01000071.1, read as the reverse complement.
GCGGGTTGTTTTTGTCCAGCCAGGCCATGCGGAACGTCTGCTTTTCCTGAAAGACCTTACTCATGATGGTTCATCCTTTCTCAAGTCGAATTACCAGAGCGTCGTTGGGAGGAATGGGTCGAGACGAATCGCCGAACAGCGGGGTGAGCCGCCAGTCCTTCTGAAGAGTAAGCCGCGCGTCCTGATCGCGGCCGGAATAGTTCATCAGAACGCCGATGAGGTCGTTTTCGCCCAGCGGGTGCAGCGTCAGTCCTATAAAGGGATTGTCGCAGCGCGCCGCCTTTTCAGCCAGCACGCGCGCGCCCACGGCCCGGTAAATTTCGTAATAGGGCGCGCTGTCCTCGGATGATACAATGCCGGGCGTTTCGGCAATCATGCTCTCGAGCGGCGCGGAGAGCAGATACACCTGCCCCTTGCCCAGCGCATGGCGGGAAAAGAGGATCGTGCCGTGCTCGTCGCGGGCGAGCACCTCGCAGCCCGCGGGAGAGGTGGTCAGCTCCTTGCCGCCCGTGAGGGGCAGCGCATGGCCGTTATAGCGCATCGTCACGGTTCCCGCGCGGTTCTGGCGGGAGACGGGCGTAAGCCCTGTGCGCGTCTCAAAGGCGGTCATAAGGCCGGTGTCGAGCGATATGTAGATCGTCGCGCCGTCCTCTTCAACGCGCCGGAACAGCTCGCCAAGCGTCGTCACCGGCAGGGGAGACGCGCCGCACAGGCAGGGCAGCAGATAGACCGGCGCTTCGGGGATCACGGAATCGTCGCCGCTCACAAAGCGCGCTTCAAGGCCGCTCTGCTTGCTCAGTACGGTCACGGCGAGGTTGATCAAAAGCGGGTTCTGGCCGCGCGTGAGGACGCACACCGCGTCGGTCTGCCGCTCGGGCAGCGCGTCGAAGGGCATGGATTCGAGCATCTGCGTAAAGCGCGCCATGGCGTGCGCGATGGGCTTGGGCGAGTAGTCGCCGCGCAGAAGGCCCAGCTCGTTTTCGCACATATTCCAGTCGTAGGGCGGAAAGTCGAGCTGCGTCTGATCGTGCGCGCACCACCAGAGCATGCCGTGCGAGCCGTTCGCCCAGCCGGAGAACAGGCTCGTGTTGGCGTAGCGCGCGGCCATATCGGGATTGCCCAGCATATCGTTGAACGTGCCGGTTTCCTCGATCATGGCCGGCTTTCCGGACAGGCCGGCGTAATAGAGCACCTGAGCGGTGGGGTAGAGCGTGGTTTTCAGCTCGGTCAGCGGCTCGGTGTCCTGGTTCGAGAAGATCGATGGATACGGATGCGGCGTGAGAATATCGGTCAGCTCGCCCTGATGCGCGAACGTCCAGCCGCCGTCCGGCCTGATCGCGTGCATTCCGGAAATGACAGGGCGCGTATCGTCCTCAAGGCGAATGGCGCTCGATATGGTATATACCCACAGATAGCCCGACGCGGGATCGGCTACGGGCTGCATACAGTTGCACTCGTTGCCCAGATCCCAGGCAACGATGCTTTTTTCCCTCTTCATTTCGCGCACGAACGCGCGCGTGAAGCGGCTTTCCCACATCAGACATTCTGGGTCGGTCAGTATGTCTTTGCCCTCCAGCATGGGCGGGACGAACAGCCGGCCGCTCATCCAGCCGGTGACGATGCTCACCAGCAGCGTAAGACCGTGCTTTTCGGCCAGGCGGCAGAGCGTGTGAAAGTGTTCCATGCACGCTTCGTCGAGATCATAGGGCGTTTTAAGCGGCGTTTCGCCGTGCATGCGGTATTCGCGCGGCTCGCCGCCGCCGGCTCTCAGCAGATGGATCGGCTGGAAATCGCGCCAGTTGGGGAAGACGCGCAGCGTGCGCACGCCGTACTTTTTAAGCTCGGCGAAGTCGCGGTCTACGGTTTCCTCACTCCAGCGCGCCCACATTTCCGTTCCGGCATGAGAGGCCCAGTAGTTGCATCCGACAAGATAGGCATTCATCGTGTCTGCTCAGTCCCTTCGATATTACTTCTTATTGAGCCAGTATAGGGCAGCCGGGCGGCGCGGTCAATGCCGAAAAGAAGGATGCGTTTGCACAAATCGATGATTTTCGCGGTATTGCGCCGGCGCGCAGCCCAGAGCGCGCTTGAAGCGGCGCGTGAAATACGAAAGCGACTGAAAGCCGCTCAGCTCGGCCACGCGCTGTATGGGCGCGTCGGTCTGCTCGAGCAGGCCGCGGGCGCGCTCCAGGCGCAGCATACACACATAATCGCAGAAGCTCAGGCCCGTCGCGCGGCGCAGGAGCACGCTCAGATGCCCCGGCGTATAGCCGAACAGCGCGGCCGTTTCGTTCAGCGTCAGCGGCCGCAAATATTCCCTGCGCAAATATTCCACGACGCGCAGGATCACCTCCGCCAAGGGCGCGGCCTCGTCCGCCGCCGTGTCCGCGCGGGAGAGCACGCAGCCCAGCACCCATCCGGTAAAGTTGCTTCCCAGCCGCCGCCGCGCGCTCTCGCTGTCCGCCGCGTCCAGCTCCTCGCGCAGCAGCTCGAGATGCCTTTCGACGCGCCGCGTCTCATCCTCGCCCAGCTGCGCCGCAAAGGGGAAGGAAATCGAGCGCAGATCGCCGGTTTCGGGCGCGCTGAGCCTATCGGTGAGCTTGACGGAGAGCAGCCGCGTCCTTTCATCGGGATAGAAGGCGTGCATTTCCGCGGGCGAGAGCAGCGTGACTGTGCCGCGTCGAAAGGGCAGCCGCCAGTCGGCGATGCGATTTTCGCCCGCGCCGTCCAAGACGATTTCCAGCTCGTAGCAGTCGTGGCAGTGCAGCAGCGTGGGCGTGGAAACGTCGTGATATTCTATGGAAAGCGTGTCGTCGCGCAGTAGGCTGCTTTCGGCGCCGCACGCGGTTTGAGAGAGCGGCTCGCTCTTTTCGGGACGGATCAGGCAGATTCTGTCGATGCGCATGGAGGGGGAAGGATCCTTTCTCGAAAGAAAATGCGTTATTCCAGAATGTTGGAGGTGATGTAGTCCACGCCCCATTTGACCAGCTCGAGCGCTTCCTCGGGCTTGTCGCACGTCCAGGCGTTGACGCGGATGCCGTGCTCGTGCATTTCGCGCACGTTTTCCTCGGTCAGCGCGCGGTAGTGCATATCCACGTCCAGATGATATTTGCACAGCGTCTCGAGCAGCTCAGCGCTGTACTCGGTCGTCAGGTACTGGCAGGCCTGTCTGGGCAGCATGGCGCGCAGGTCGATCATGTTTTCCAGCGAGAAGGAGATGAAGATGATGCCGTCCAGATAATCCTCTTCGTTGATGACGGCGATGATCTTTTCGATGTCGCCGGGATCGAAGCGGTTCTTCAGCTCCAGCACGCCCACCTTGCCGTACTTCTTGCAGATGCGCACATATTCGGCCAGCGTGGGGATGCGCAGGTCTGTGCGGCCCTTTGCGCCGTCCTTGTCGCACAGAAGCAGCGCGCGGAGCGTGTCGAACGTGGACTCCTCAATCTTCAGGTTGTCGATGGCAACGCGGCCGGTCGTGTCGTCGTGAATGCAGACGAAATGGCCGTCCAGCGTGCGGTGTACGTCGGTTTCGATGCCGAAATACGTGCGATTGCCGGCGGCGACAAAGGCCGCGTGTGTGTTTTCCATCTCGAGGCCGCTCACGCCGCGGTGCGCGACCATCAGCGTTTTTCCGCTGTCGATTTTGAGTGTATTGTTCATGGCTGTTTATCCTCCCTGATAAGAATCCTCGCGTTTATTATAACCTCTTTATTGCGCCGTTGCAAGCGGGAAAACGTCCCCGCGGCGCATTTTGAAATAACAATGCCGCGCTTTCGCGGGATGTGTCCGCGCGCGTATAATAGGCGCTGTTTCAACAAAAGGGAGGCGAGGCAAGTGGCGTGGGTGTTTCTGACGCTGACATACGGCCTGCTCAAGGGTGCGCGCGATATTGTCAAGAAAAAGGCGATGGGCAAAAGCAGCGTCATGGAGGTGCTCTTTACCTATACGCTTATTTCGTTTATCATGGTGCTGCCGGACGCGAGGAACGCCATGGGCCTGAGCGCCCTGGGGATGCTCTTTACGGCGCTCAAATCGCTGATCATATTCGTCGCCTGGCTGTGCGGCTTTAACGCGCTCAGTCGGATGCCGGTGAGCCTGTACGGCGTGCTCGATCTGACGCGCATCCTGTTTTCAACGCTCATGGGCGTGTGCCTGCTGGGCGAGACGCTGGGCGCGGCGCAGATTGCCGGCATGGCGCTGGTCATGCTGGGACTGGTTATGCTGGGCCGCACGCGGAACGCGCCGGGCGGGGAAAGGGTGAGCGCGAGGGTGCTGGGGCTGTCGCTGATCTGCTGCTTTCTCAATTCCGCCTCGGGCACGATGGACAAGGTGCTCATGCGCACGATGACCTCGGCGCAGCTCCAGTTCTGGTATATGTTCTTCCTGACGCTCTATTACACGCTGTTCCTGCTTGTTCGCCGCGAGAGGATCAATGTGCGCGGCGTGCTCTCAAACGGCTGGATCTATCTGCTCAGCGCGATCTTCGTCATCGGCGACCGCGCGCTGTTCATGGCCAACGGCACCCCGGAGAGCCGCGTGACCGTCATGCAGCTGATCAAGCAGTCGGGCTGCATCGTTTCGATCGTCGGCGGGCGACTGATTTTCCACGAAAAGGGCACGCTGTACAAGCTCTGCTGCGCGGGCGTTGTGCTCGCGGGCATCGCCGTGTCGGTGCTTCTGTAGCGCATATAAAAAGGCGGCGTCTTCGTCCATAATTGGGCGGAGGCGCCGCTTTTGCGGTTATTTTATCGCACGTCGAAGGAAAACAGGTGGCACTTTTCCGCGCCCCAGGTTTCTGTGGGGATCAGGCGAACGGCGGTATATTCGCCGCTTACGTCGCGGGCATAGAGCCGCTGGTGGTTTTCATGCTCGTCGATCAGCACGTCAACCGTGCCGTCTGCGCGCACGCCCTCGATGCGGAAGCTCTTCGTCACCGTCTTGGGCACATAGCCGTCCGGCCAGTTGAGCGGGCGGTTGTGCAGCATATTGCGATTGCGGCGGGCTTCGCACTCGGGCAGCGTCGTGCGGTTCAAGTCGCTGTCGAATATGATGCGGACGTGGGAGACGGCCTGCGGCTGATCGAAGACATAGCTGATCGCGTCGTTCAGCGCGACGGTCGCGCCGTTGTCATCCTCGCCGATGGGGCGGTCAAGGCCGTTGCGCAGGTTCTCGGCGTCGGGCGCGGCGCACTCGAGACGGGCGTTTTTCGTCAGAGCGGGAATATCGCGGCGGTTGAACGGCAGATAGCTGTCATCCTCCATGAGCGTCTGCTTAAGCTCGTGCAGGTGGCGCTCGTAAACGCCGCGCGGCGTGGTGTTCTCGCGCACGGCGATGGCGGCGGCGGTGCCCACGGCCTGACCGATGGTCGCGCAGGTGGCCATGACGCGGGTGGAGCTCATGGCGGTGTGCGTCACGGAGATGTTGCGCCCCGCGAACATAAGGTTCTCCACATCTGCCGAATACATACTGCGGTAGGGGATGCCGTAGGGCGAGGGCGCGGGATGGAAGATCGTCGGGCGCTCGGGCGCACGGAATCCGCCAGGATGGTGATCGTCCATCGACCAGCCGCCGTAGGCCACCAGATCCTCAAAGCGGCCCTCGGCGCGCACGTCGTTCTGCGTCATGATGTAATCGCCGATGTAGCGGCGGCTTTCGCGCTTGCCGGGAAGGATGCCCATCCAGTCGAGCTTCCAGTATTTGTTCTTTTCCTTCTGTTCGGGGTCGTTCTTGACGAAATCCCAGATGCCGTAGGCCACGCGCAGCAGCTCGTCGCGCAGCCACTCGGTGTCGCCGATGGAGTCAAACTCGCCGCCCAGCTCGAGATACCAGAAGTTTTCGCCCACGCCGCTCATATCGGGCACGCGGTAGGGCAGGTCTTCCTTTGTGTAGTGGTGCGCCCACTTGGGCGGGATGAACGTGCTGGGGCGGTTTTCCTCGCGCGCCTGGATCATGCAGCTCATGCCCATGGTCTTTTTGTCGGCGGCTTCGGGCGCGATGTCCTCGCCGAATTCCTCGCGGGCTTCGCGGCCCATGCGGAAGCGCGCGCCGGTCAGCGGGGCCAGCACGCTGTCGCCCGAGCAGTCGGCGAAGAGCTTCGCTTTAACAACCTGCCAGGTTTGCGTGGTCATCTGCCAGCCCTTGACCGAGGCGATGCGGCCGTTTTCCATCGTGCAGTCGGTGCAGGAGCAGTTGAGCAGCAGCGTGATGTTGTCGTTATAGGCGGCCATCTCGTACATGATGCCGTCCCAGATGGAATAATTGCGGCTGGGATTGCGGTAGAGATTTTCGAGCATCAGCTCCTCCACCAGGCCGGTTTCCTGATTGTTCTTGCCGTGCGCGCCGCACACCCACATACGCACCTCGCTCGAGGCATTGCCGCCCAGCATCGGGCGCTCCTGCATCAGCGCGACCTTCGCGCCGTGCCGCGCCGCGCTGACCGCCGCGCACAGTCCGGACAGTCCGCCGCCGACCACGCAGAAATCCACGTCGTGCGTGACTGTCTTAAAGCCATGATCCATATGACAATACCTCCATACGGGAAGTTTTTAGCCGCACTCATTATAACACGCGCGGACGCGGTGCGCAACAAAAAACGCCGGAATAAGCGATTATTCCAGCGTGATTCGATGAATCTGCGGCGGGACGTTCAGCCGGAAGGGCAGCCGGCTCACGCCCACGCCGCTTGATACGAGCACGGGGAAGCCGCATCTGTCCGTCCAGCCCGAGGGCGGCATGAGATGGGACTGCCGGCCGCGCTCGAAGCCGATCGAGAACGGCGTCAGCCCCAGAAAGCGGAACTGCCCGCCGTGCGTGTGCCCGGCAAGACCCAGCTGCGGCGGCGCGGCGCACTCGTCAAGGTGCAGCGGAATCGACTGTGGATAATGCGCCATGACGATGCGGAGATCGCGCTCGTCCGAATCGGCAAAATAGGGCGATGCGGCACGCGTTTTGCGGTCGTATACGTCCAGTCCGGCAATGCGGATGCGGCAGCCGCTTACGGGAATAACCGCTTCGCTGTCAATCAGCGTCGCGATTCCCGCGTCCCTGAGGCAGTCGGTCAGCGCGCGGCCGCCCAGCCGCGTGTGGTGATAATCGTTGTTGCCCATGACGGTATAGACGCCCAGCGGCGCGTCAAGCCGCGCGAGAAGGGGGAGCGACTCGGCCTGATCGCGTGCGCTCTCGGCCAGATCGCCGCCCAGCAGCATGAGGTCGGGCTGGAGCGCGTTCGCCTGAGCGATCAGCCTTTCAAGCGCGCGGGGCGGGAAGAAGGCGCTCGCGTGCAGATCGGTCATAAACAAAATGATCCGGCCGCTCAACGCGCGCAGGGACGGCAGAAGAGAAATCCTCCGCTCGTCGAGTTGCGCCGACTGAAAGGCCGGGCTGTAATAGAATCCAAAAGGCTGCTTCATGCGCGCTGCGCGGCGGCTTCCTGAAGCAGCGCGTTGACGATGGCGATGGCTGTGACGGGGCCGCCCTTCCGGCCGCGCGCGACGACGCAGGGCAGGCCGCTCTCCCACAGGCGCTCCTTCAGCTCCACGATGTTGGCAAAGCCGGTGGCCGCGCCGATGATGACCACCTCGCGCAGGGGGGCGTTTTTGTGCAGCTGAAGCAGACGGTTGAGCGCCATGGGGGCGCTGCCGATGACGATCAGCTTGGGGCCGGAGATGGACAGCGACTGCTCGATGGCCACCTCGGCGCGGGTGATATGCTTCTGCTCGGCAAAATTGACCACCATGGGATCGTCCATGGAGCAGGAGAAGCGGACGGGCAGCCCCTCCGCCGGCGCGCGGTCTATGCCGGTGCAGATCAGGTTGGAATCGGTGATGACGGTGCAGCCCAGCTGCATCTGGCGCGTGATGCGATCGACCACGCCTGTGCTGAAGTGCAGGCTCTGGCGCAGCGCGGCGTCGTCGGTTTCTTCAGCGACGCGTTCGATGACGCGGCGGACGTTTTCGGCCTGATAGGCGGGCGCGACCGTGGGGGCGCGGCGTTTGCGCAGGGAGCTGGCTCCGCGCGTGGGGGCGGTTACATACATATCGGTTCTTCTCTCTTATCTTTGAATTTAGTCGTTATATCGGACGTCCTATCCTGAAGCCTGATTGAACGTACGCTGCAAAACGGAGATTTATTAAGGATATAAATCGGCGTTTATGCAGGAAACGGAGCGTGGAGACGCGTATCGGCGCGCCGCGGGGACGCTTTGGGCAGCCGGATGGAAATCTGACGCTTACATCGTCTGGAAGTATATCAGCCCCTTCGG